>JAQTSP010000121.1 GCA_028711205.1 Eubacteriales bacterium
GCTCTTCCGATCTGGCTGTTTTAAATAATCTGCCGCAATCTCGTCCGCGCTGTCATATTTTATCTCGAGAATGCGGTCGGCCTGCAGCACTTCCTTTGCCTTCTGCGCATAGGTGAATACAAAATACGCGTCTTTTTTGAGTTCGCTAAGGAGCGTTTTCCAGATATCGCCCGCATCGGTCCCGGCCGGTTCTTCTTTGTTGCCGCTATTATCAGATGTTTTTGCTGTTTTCTCAGGTTTTTGAGGCTCTTGCGTTTTCTCCGTGTTTTTTATCGTTTCTGGCTGCACCGTATCGGGTATTATCTTTTTTTCCGCCTTTTTTGGCATTTCGGGCGGCGCGGTAACGGGCGGCGCCGCGATGCGTGCTTTTTCCAGGGTTTTGAGCCGCGCCTCAAGTTTTTCGAGCCGCTGCGTATCCGTCGCCGACGCGTCGTCCTCGGGCGCCATGATCGCCATCAGAGCCGTTTCGAGCACGATATCCGCCCGCAGGTTGATGCGCATCTCATATTCCTTTTTTATCAGTATATCAAGCGCCCTGATGCTGGCGTTTTTGCCAAAACGTTCGGCCAGGGGCTTGAGTCTTTCGTCGGTGTCTTCCATATCGGCGCCCGCGCAAAGCCACATCAAGCGGCGGAAAACGTCCGCCAGGTCTTTGATCAGTGCCCTTGTATCCGCGCCTGCGTCGAGGATTTCCCGAAGCTGCTCGAGCGCGCCTTTTTCGTCGTACGCTACAATGTGCTCTGTCAGTGAAAGCAGCATATGCGTATCGCCGCCGCCGAGCGCGGCTGTAACGTTTTGCGCGGTGATATCGCCAAACGCGGCGCACTGGTCAAGTATCGACAGTGCGTCGCGCATACCGCCCTCGGCGGCCCTTGCGATGATTTTCAGCGCGTCGCCGCTAAACACATACCCTTCCGCCTTGGCGACCTCGGTTAAGCGCTCTGTGATGATGCCGACGGGTATGCGCCGAAAGTCGAACCGCTGGCAGCGCGAGCGTATCGTTGCGGGAAGCTTGTGCGGTTCTGTGGTCGCGAGTATGAATATCACGTGACGCGGCGGTTCCTCCAGCGTTTTCAACAGCGCGTTGAAAGCGCCTTTGGAAAGCATATGCACCTCATCGATGATGTAGACCTTGTAGCTGCAGACCGCGGGCAGAAGGTTGACGCGGTCGCGGATATCGCGCACGTTGTCCACACCGTTGTTGGACGCTGCGTCGATTTCGACGATGTCCACCGCGTTATCGGCGGTGGCCTCCTCACATGCGCTGCACGCGCCGCAGGGTTCGGCGCCCTGTTTTGCGGTACAGTTGACGGCCTTCGCGAATATTTTGGCAAGGCTGGTCTTGCCTGTGCCACGCGGCCCCGCAAAAAGATAGGCGTGCGATATCTTGCTGCCGGCGATTTGTCCGGACAGCACTTTGACGATATGGTCCTGCCCCACAACCTCGCCAAACCGCTCGGGACGCCAGGTGCGGTACAATGCCTTGTGTGCCATTCATATTCCTCCTGCGCAGTACCTGCGCGGTTATAATATATCATTTTTTTGGCTGCTTTGTCTATATCGTACGGCACAGATATAAAAGCATGATCGCCAAATAATGTTCGTTTTTGGTATAATTATCATCAGCGGAACAATACTTCGGGGCATAACGTCTTAGAGATATCAATGCGGGGAGGAATGATGATGAAAAAGATACTAATGCTGTCAGCGCTTGTTTTTGTGACGGTTTTATTTGCCGCCGGGTGTGCCGGTGCCGCGGGCGAACTGGTTTCTTCGGATTATGATATCGCGCATATCACGGGTGATAGCGTACTGCAGATCGAGAAAGGCATGACTTATGAAGAGATATTCACAACGCTTGGAAAGACCCGGGATGCCGGCGTCGGCATGCATGTCGCGCAGTATCTGGTAGACGAAGGCAGCTATTTAAACATCGGTTATGACGATATGAACAGCGAGAACCCGTATTCCGGAGAAGAATGGCTGGACTTAACGGTATCCGCCATCGGTATCCGAGGAGAGGTCACGGATATATCAGAGGGAGAGGACAGGGTTACGATACTGGTCGAGGGCGAAGTACAAGAGGATACTATGTATGACAAGGCCAGCGTCACCGTGGGTCAGGATACGGTTGTGGCGGCGCCTGACGGATCGCCGCTTGATATGGGCGATATTAAGCTGGGCGATATGGTGGAGGTTGTTTTTGAAGGGCCTGTCGCCGAGTCATACCCTGTACAGGGCACCGCGATGATTGTAAAAATACTCGGATGACGGTAAATAAGATGTGAAGATATGAAAAGCCGAATATTGGATAAGGCCCCGGTATTCCACATTCGGCTTTTTTTTGGTATGCTGTTATAAAGAAAAAAATTTTTATTTATTCAGGGGATGTGCAAACTTAATATTTATGTTATACTTTAATAACAAAATTGCAATAATTTGAGGTGCATGATTTGAAACTGCGTTTTATTGACAAAAGAATGTTTAAATATATCGACTGGCTGCTTTTCGGCAACATCATTCTTCTGATATTGTTGAGCTTTGTCGCGATTGCAAACGCGGTGTCAGAGCCGGTGGCCGGAGAAACGAATACGCTGTTCGGGCTGATCGCACAGCTTGACCTCTATTATGTGCTTCAGCAGCTTTCATGGTTTGGCGTCGGGCTTTTCGCGATGTTTGTTGTGCTTTTGCCGGACTATCATGCCATCGGCGAATACTATAAATGGATCTATGTTATATTGGTCGTCCTTTTGGTGGCGGTATATTTTCTTGGTGCAGAGATCAACGGTACAAAAGGATGGTTCAAGATCGGTTCTTCAAGTTTTCAACCAAGCGAGCTTGGCAAAATAGCGATCATTATCACGCTGGCAAGGATGATATCGAACCGCACGGCAGGCAAAGACGGCGGCATTAAAAAAATCAAAGATATTTTGCCGATCATCGGTGTATTCCTGATACCGTTTGCGTTGATCATGATACAGCCGGACTGGGGAACGGCGCTCGTCTACGCGTTCACTTTTATCGCGATGCTTTTTGTCGCGAAAACGAGTTTAAAGATCATCGGCGGCATGTTTTTGGGTATCGGTATCGCCGCGCCTTTAGCATGGCTGGTGATGGCAGACTGGCAAAAAGACAGGATCTTTTCTTTTTTGGGTATCACGGAGGGCTTGACCCCGGATGAGATCGACGCGTTGTATTATCAGTCTGACAAGGCCAAAATGGCCGCCGGATCGGGACAGATGACAGGCAAGGGGCTTTTTTCTCTTGGCGGAGAAAGCCAGCTTTCAAGCATCCCCGAGAAGCATACCGACTTCATTTTCGCGTCGACAACCGAAGCGGTCGGCTTTATCGGCGGAGCTTTACTCATCGTGCTGTATTTTGTGCTGATATTCCGCACGCTGTACCTTGCGACAAAGGCAAAGGACGAGTTTGGGCAGCTGATCATCGTCGGCGTGCTTGCGATGACGCTGTTTCATATATTTGAAAACATCGGTATGAACTTGGGCGTGATGCCGATTACGGGCATACCGCTTCCTTTCTTAAGCTACGGAGGGTCGAACCTTTTGACGAACATGATCGCCTTCGGGCTTGTGATCAACGTAAATATGCGACGGCACCGATGGGGGCTGTCGGGCAATATTTAGGAAAGGCTGTGATGTATGGTATACAGCGAGAGCGTTATTGAACTGATAAAAAAAAGGACGTCCGTGAGGACGTATGCAAAGAGGCCGATAGAAGGCAGCAAGTTCAAAGCCATGTCGGCGTTTCTTGACGAAAACACGGATAACCCGTTTGGTGCCCATGTGCGGTTTGCACTGATAAACAGCAAAGACGCGCCGAAAAAGCCGGGCACTTATGGATTTATCAAGGGCGCGGGGACCTATTTCGCGGGCTGTGTCAAAAAGGGCGGCCGCGATATGGAAGGCTTTGGATTTGCGTTCGAGAAAGCGGTGCTGTATGCCACAGAGCTTGGCCTTGGCACATGCTGGCTTGGCGGTACGTTCAGAAAAAGCGCTTTTATCCGTGCGATGGAGCCAAACGATGAGTATCTTCCCGCGGTGTCGCCGCTTGGCTACGCTGCTGATAAAAAATCTGTTGTTGAGCAGGCGATGGCCGCAGGCGCGGGCGCAAGAAACAGAAAAAGCCAGTCCAAGCTGTTTTTCGATAAAATGATCGGCGTACCGCTCGATGAGCCGGACGGCGCGGTCAAAATGTGCCTCGAGATGGTGCGTATCGGGCCGTCGGCGTCCAACAAACAGCCATGGCGTATCGTCAGGTTTGACGGGAAGTACCACTTTTATCTCAAGACAAACAAGATGTATACCGGCAACAAACTGTTCGGGTTTTGCATGCAGCGCATCGATATGGGTATTGCGGCGTGCCATTTTTACCTTGCGGCGCGAGAGCTTGGGGTTGATGGCGACATATCGTTTGACGGCCCGCTTCTGCTGACAAACGGCGATATCAGCACCGGCTTAACCTACAGCTTTACGTGGGGCTAGAATATGTTTTCCAGGCGGATGCTGTTGATCTCCATGATGTGGTCGATATAATACGATGCGGCGGCGATTTCGGAAAGGGCGTCTGCCGTCTCGTTCGAGATGCACAGGCTCTGTATGCTTTTTGCGGTCGCAGAAATGATATCCACCTCGTCGTGTTCAAACAGTGCCTCGAAAACAGGTTTTTCTTTTTCCCAGTTTGCCGAGAATGTATCGGCGGCGGATACCGCGCTCTGATGATTGCCCGCATTAAGCGCGCTTGTGATTTTTTCCAGATCGCCGGTCAGCTCTGCTGTGGCTTTGGAAACATAGATGTTTTGCAGCAGCGCGCCGCCAAGCATGAGTATGAGAAGCAGGACGAGCGCTATTTTTTTACCCATTTTGCATACTGCCCGTTGTTTGATTTCCGTGATAATCCTGAAGAAATACGCTGCCCGCCTCGTCGCTGGTCGCGATGAACACATGTTTGATCGTCTTGATATTGCTTTTTGACAGCACGGAGAGGATATCGGTTTTGGTATACCCCAGCCTTTCCAGGTTATCCGGCTTTAGTTTGCCGTCGAGTATGATGTCGTAACAAAACCCGGGGTTTTGCGGCGCCATATTCATATCCTCCGGCTGGAGGTTGCGCTTTGCGGGCTTGAGCATCACGCTCAGCTCTCCGTTCGTCTCAAGCACGGCGTAATGCACGTCGCTGATGCTCATTACATCTTTTGCCCGAAGCTGCTCTAGAAGGTCGTTTAAGTTGTAGTTCAGTTTTTTCAGCTCTTTTTCTGATATAATGCCCTTGTGTATGATGATGCTCGGTTTGCCCGAAAAGAACGCCCGGGCGACCTGGCTTTTCATCGCGACATACGCGATCGCGTTATGCATCGCAAGCAGCGTGATGATGGGAACGATGCCATACGTGATCGGGACGCCGGCGCCGTCCATCGGCGTACTTGCGACTTCCGCGATCATGACCGCGATGATCAGCTCGAAAGGCTGAAGCTGGCCCGCCTGGCGCTTGCCCATCAGCCGCATGATGAGCATCGCGAAAAAATATAGTATCCCCGTTTTAATAATCACGTTAAACATATCTATATTTTCGGCCGGCGGGCAAGAATTATGTATCCCGGCAAAGAAAAAACATTATATTTGTATTTATCTATAACTATGAGTATAATAGCAACAGTTGACGGGAGAGGTATATGAGCGATATCGGTGACATATTAAAGCGGCTTGAGGCGCATTATCTGGGAGCAAGGCCGGGGCTTGTGTTTTACAGCGCGTTTGAGCTTTTGATCGCGACGATGCTTTCAGCGCAGACGACGGACAGGCAGGTCAACGCCGTTACGGCAACGCTTTTTCAAAAATACCCCGACGCCAGGCGCTTTTGCGCGCTTGAGCAAAGCGCTCTGGAGAATATGATCAAAAGCTGCGGATTTTACAGGACAAAGGCGGCCAACATAAAAAAGACGTGCTGTATACTCGAAGAGAAATTCGGCGGGCAGGTGCCCGGCACATTGGACGAACTGCAATCATTGCCGGGCGTCGGGCGAAAGACGGCGAACGTGGTCTTGTCAAACGCTTTCGGCGTTGCTGCGATCGCTGTGGATACGCATGTGTTCCGCGTGTCCAACCGGCTTGGCCTCGCGCATGCAGGGAATGTTGAAGAAACCGAAAAGCAGCTGATGAAAAACATTCCAAAAGACAAATGGTCGGATGCGCACCACTGGCTGATATGGCACGGAAGAAAGCTGTGCAGCGCAAGGAATCCAAAATGCGGCGAATGCTTTTTAGCGGATGTTTGTGAGCATAACAAGAAGGGATAGGCATGTTTGTAGATAAGGCCAAGATATATATAAAGGCCGGCGACGGCGGCAGCGGCTGCGTTTCGTTCCGCAGGGAAAAGTATGTGAGCACGGGCGGCCCGGACGGCGGTGACGGCGGCAACGGCGGCAGTGTCGTGTTCGCTGTCGACCCTGGTATGCGCACGCTGATGGATTTTCGCTATCAGCACAAGTTTGTCGCGCAGGACGGAGAGCCCGGCAAAAAGAAGAACATGCACGGCAAGACCGGCGGGGATCTCGTGATACATGTGCCGCCGGGTACGGTGATCAAAGACTTTGAGTCGGGGCGTGTCGCGGCGGATATGCGCGAGGGCCAAAAGACACTGCTCAGCGGCGGCGGCGGCGGAAAGGGCAACGCGCGGTTTGCAACATCGACGCGGCAAAAACCGAGTTTTGCAACATCCGGAAGGAAAAGCAGGGGGCGTTTTGTGATACTCGAACTCAAAACGATCGCGGACGTGGGGCTGATCGGATTCCCGAGCGTGGGCAAGTCGACGCTGCTTGCGGCGTGCACAAGTGCGCGGCCGAAGATCGCGGAATATCATTTCACGACGCTGAAGCCGAACTTGGGCGTGGTACAGGTGCACGACCAGAGCTTTGTGATGGCGGATATCCCGGGGCTGATCGAAGGCGCGCACGGGGGCGCGGGGCTCGGGTATGATTTCCTCCGGCACATCGAGCGGACAAGGCTGCTGATACATGTCGTGGATGCGTCGTGTACAGAGGGGCGCGACGTTATCGGCGATTACCGCGCGATCAGGCAGGAGCTCAAAAGCTATTCGGATGCGCTGGCAGGGAGGCCGGAGATCGTCGCGGCCAACAAGATGGATATTGAAGGCGCAAAAGAGCATGCGCGGGAGTTGAAGGATTATTTTGCGACGAACGGGACAGCGGTGTTTGAGATCAGCGCGGCGACAGGCGAGGGGACACGGCTGCTTATGGAAAAAGCGGCCGAGATGCTTGCAAAACTGCCTGTGCCGGCGCCCATCGTGGAGGACGGCGTCATTGAGGAATGGGCGCTTGAGCGCGACGACAAAGGTTTTGATATTTACTATGAGGATGGTGTTTATTATGTGGACGGTGCGCTCGTCAAAGAGATACTGGCGAAAACGAACCCGAAAGAACCCGATTCCATGCGCCATTTTCAAAAACTGCTCGTTGATTTTGGCATCATTAAAGCGCTGAGAAAAGAGGGCGCGAAAACAGGCGACACCGTCAACCTTGAAGGTCTGGAGTTTGATTTTGTCGATTAGGGGAAAAATAGCGGTAAACAATTTGTATAAAAGGTTGTGAAAGATATGCTGACCAGTAAACAAAGAGCGAAGCTAAGAGCCATGGCCAACGCGATTGAGCCGATCGTCTATGTGGGCAAGGCGGGCATTACGGATAATGTCGGCGACATT
>JAQTSP010000122.1 GCA_028711205.1 Eubacteriales bacterium
TGAGGAAGAAGAGCTTATGGACGAAGAAGAAAACTTCTACGAAGATGAGTTTGAAGAGCAGGAAGAGCCGCGGGTTTCAAGGAGAAAAGGAAAAGTAGTCGGGCTGCCGACGGCAAACAAAATGCGTATGCTGGTTTTTCAGCCGAACAGCTATGAGGAAGCCGAGTGTATTATTGACAACTTAAAGGCAAGGAAACCGGTGATCATGAATCTCGACGAGCTTGAGATAGAGCTTGGGCAGAGGATACTCGATTTTGTCGGCGGCGCTGTGTATTCGTTAAACGGCGATATTAAGAAAGTCGCAAGAAGTATATTCGTCGTTGCGCCCTCAAATGTTGATGTCACGCAAAACGTTGACGAGAGAAGCGGCAGAGACGGTTTTAGACGATTTGACTGATAATATATGATGATGACGACATGCCACAAGGTTTCTTGTGGCATGTCGTGTATCGTTTTGTTATCGTATGGAGATATTAAAACCGGGGGTCCCCGGCGACGCGCAGCGTCATCGGGGTCAATAACCTTGCGATGCCGGCAAAAGAGGGAAAGGGGAAATTATTGTGTCTTTAACAGTTAAAGATATATTGGAAATGACGTTCAAAAGGTCTTTTAAAGGATATGATGAGGACGAGGTCGATAAGTTTTTAGATCAGATCATCGATGAGTTAAAAGTGCTTCAGAGCGAGAACACACGGCTTATAAATGAGCTCAATGATTTAAAACAGCGGGATAAAAAAATAAAAGATGCCGAAGAGACAATTATGCACACGCTTGTTTCCGCGCAGAAGTCTTCCGAGCGTATATTAAACGAAGCCGCAAGAAAGGCGGAGCTGATTCTTGACAATGCGGAGAATACGGCGAGGCAAAGGACAGAGCAGACCACGAGAGAGCTTGCCGAGGCTGAAAGAAGGCTGAAAGAAGTAAGAGCGAACGCACAGAGCTTCGCGACGAGCTTTGCAAACATGATCAACTCGTCTGCGGCCACTTTTGAAAAAATGTACCGCAGTTATTTTGGCGATGACGATAGCGTTGCCAGAGGCGGGATCAACACGGAGGCGCTCGAAAGGATAGAACAAGATCTCTCATCAGGGCTGAAAGACATTGATGAATCTGGGCTGGAAGAAGAACCCGAGGCCGGGCCGGTGTCTGAGCCGGAGGCCGCGTCCGAACAAGAGATCGAGATCATCACCGTACCGGAGGAGGCAGAGGCCGAGGCCGCATCTGAGCCGGAGGCAGAGACCGAGGCCGTATCTGAGCCGGAGACAGAGCCGGAGGCCGCATCTGAGCCGGAGGCAGAGACCGAGGCCGTATCTGAGCCGGAGACAGAGCCGGAAGCCGTATCTGAGCCGGAGACAAAGGCGGAACCGAAAAAAAAGCCAAAAAAGAAAGGCCTGATGGAGCTTCACGAGATCAACAAGGTATTGAGTGATCTGGAAAAAGGCGATGATATTCTGCAGGACAGCTATGAGGATGACAGCATAGAGCAAGATGACAAGGAAGATAAGACAAAAACCGCCGGGCTCGGCGGATATAAGCCAAAGTATGACGATTATTCATGGCTTTACGAGAATGACGATAAGACGGACGGGAATTTTGAGCTTTCTTTAAAGGACCCGAAAGACAAAGATGAGCTGAAATCGCTTATAGATGAGATCATTGAATAAGTGAATGCTACATTTTAAGTTTGCGAAGTTGTTTTGCAGGCTGTTTTGTATACCGTTTTTGTGTCAAATGCATTATATCGTTTCACTCTTAAAATATATCGCGATACAGCGCTGCAAACGCCTGTAAAAACAAGTATTATTTTGCGCAGTTTATCCAAACTATTAAGAGGGGGATGGATATGCGCAAAACGAGAAAAATGGTATGCAGTTTGAATAAACGGCTGAGTGAGCTTGCGCTGACACTGGAAAAACTTAAGCTTGCCGAATATTTAAAGTATCTTAATAATGTAAGACGCATGATGTGGGTCAATTTTATTGGCGGTTTGGCAAGGGGCCTTGGTATCGCCGTTGGGTTCACATTGCTTGGCGCTATTGTGCTGTACATATTGCAGAAATCATTTTTAAACAACCTTCCTGTTATTGGCGATATCATTGCAGACATTGTGGAGATAGCAAACGATAGATTGAAACTGAGATAATGGCGTTTTGCTGTCTATCACGGCATGTGGATATTATTAACAAAAGATTTACATTCATGTAAAACTATTATAATTTGAAAAAAACTTATAGTCTGTTATAATAATACGGGTTTATATGTTACATATGAAGCCTTGCGCGAACATATGTGACGACTCAAGGGAGGCGTTTTGATGAAAATAACTGCGGGGCAGTTTAATGAATCCTTTCCGCCAATCGTGGACGGAGTGGCCAATGTGGTACAAAACTACGCCTATTGGATGAATAAAAAATACGGGTCATGCTGTGTCGTGACGCCGAAACATCCGGACGCAGTTGACGATTTTGATTTTAACGTACACAGGTATTCATCGATGAAGGTACCGACAAGAAACGAGTACCGTTTTGGTCTGCCGCAGATGGATACGCTGTTTTGGAAAGGCTTAAAGAAGATCCCCTTCGATATCGTTCATGCACATTGTCCGTTCAGTTCGGGGCTGGCGGCAAGAAGCATCGCTAAAAAAAGAGGCATACCGTTTGTGGCGACGTTCCATTCAAAGTTTCGGGAAGATTTTAAAGCGGCTTTAAAGTCGGACAAGATCGTGGAGAGCGTTTTGGCCGGTATTGCCTCTTTCTACGAGTCTGCCGACGAAGTGTGGGTCGTCAACGAGGCATCGACCGAGACGCTGCGCGAGTACGGCTATACCGGCGATGTGTACGTCATGGAAAACGGATGCGATATAGAAGTGCGGCAGAGGTCGAAAGAGGCGGATAGGGATATCAACACCATGTTTGGTCTTGACGCCGATGTGCCTCTTTTTATGTATATCGGACAGCATACATGGCAGAAGAATTTAAAAATAGTTATCGAGGCTTTAAAATTAGTCAAGGACAAGGGGCAGAAGTTTCACATGCTTTTTGTCGGCGACGGCCCGAGAAGGGCAGACATGAAACGGATGGCAGAAGACTTTGGCCTCGACAGTTTTGTGACGTTTGCCGGAAAGATATACGACAGGGACGTGATCGCAAAAATTTATCTAAGAAGCAGTGCGATGCTTTTTCCGTCATTGTACGATACGTCCTCGCTTGTGCCGAAAGAGGCCGCGGCCTGCGGATGCCCGACTGTATTTGTGAAGGGCGCCAGCACATCCCAGGGTATTTCGGAGTTGAACGGGTTTTTGATCGAAAATACCGCCGCGTCTTTGGCTGATATGACGGCGTATATTATCAGCAATCCAGATACGGCAAGCGAAATCGGCGATAATGCAAGGCGTACCGTATACAGAAGCTGGGAAGACGCGATAGAAGTGGCTTATGAGAGATATCTTTACCTGATCGACGTAAAAAAGAATAAGACATTAAGACATGCAAAATAAAAAGCACAGGTATGCCATATATAATGGCGGCATACCGGGACAAACCGCTTCTGACAGCACCGATGGCGCGGCGTATGATCTTGATTAGCCGGACAAAATAGCGCACAGTTGATTTTTGACAGAATCTTTGATATTATCTTTGTCAGGCTTTATTTTTTTGGAGGGATGATGGAGAAAAAGAAGCGGACTTCTTTAATCAGGACAATATATATTGTTGTCACTATATTTGCCATTGTCCTTATCGGTTTTTTGGATCCCAGCATAAAAGATATGGCCGTTGTGTTTAAATGGCTCAGTTTAGGGTGGCTGTATGCGTGTATTGGATCGCTGCTGCTGTATTGGCTGACAGATGCACTTCTCCTTTATGATATTACCACGTATATGTATAAAAGGGAGCCGTTTCATCGGTCTCTGAAGGTCGGGATTATCGGCCTTTATTACGGCGCGTTAACACCGTTCGCGACCGGCGGTCAGCCGATGCAGGTCGTGTATATGCACAGAGGTAAGATACCGGTGGGCACGTCGACATGCATCGTATGCATCAAGTTTGTGGTTTACGAGATTTCTCTTTGCGCTTTTTATGTGGCCGCGATGCTTATTCGAGGCCCGTATTTCTACACGAATCACAATCAGGTATTCTGGCTGACCACGCTTGGGTTCGTGATTAATTTGTTAGCAGTCCTTTTTATTATTCTTACGATAAGAAACAAAAAGCTTGTGCTTAAAATTGGCGGTGGTTTAATCCGCTTTTTAAACAGACTCAAACTGGTAAAGAAAAAAGAGCAGGTACTTGAGAATTTCGAAAAAACAATAGACGACTATCATACGGCGGCGGCATATTTATCAAAATATAAGCTGCGCGCGATCGGATCGTTTTTCATATCTTCTGTCAACCTTGCGTTTTTGTTTGTGATACCATACTTTATCTATCTTGCGTTTGGCCATACCGCGTTTGGTTTGCTCGATATTTTTACAATGCAGGCATTTTTATACCTCGCGGTATCGTTCTTTCCGACACCCGGCGCTGCCGGCGCGGCAGAAGGCGGGTTTTATCTTTTCTTCAGCACCTTTTTTATCAATGCGCCCGTTTATATCGCGATGCTGATATGGCGGTTTTTGACGTATTATCTGATACTCATTGTCGGCAGCATACTCGTGGTTTCCGAAGAGCTTTTTGCGATGCGGCGGCTGAAAAAAGAAGTTGGTGCAAAATAGCGCGGCAAAGGCCGGTGCCAAATTGGCAGAGGCCTTTTTAATAGGAGAATAGCATCGTTTCTGCTAAAACATGTTGATTATTAAAAAACGCTATGCTATAATTCGGAGATGAATATCACACCACTGCCGATTTTTGCAATCGTGCCCGGAATTATTCGGGTTTTGCATAAAAGATGAAGCGGTGGGAGGGAAAAAACGAGGAGGAAATATGGCAGTCATTTCAATGAAACAGCTTTTAGAAGCAGGTGTTCATTTCGGGCACCAAACCAGAAGATGGAACCCCAAGATGAAAAAGTATATCTTTACCGAACGCAACGGTATCTACATCATTGACCTTCAAAAGACGGTTAAGATGGTAGAACAGGCGTATTTTTTTGTACGCGACGCAGTGATGGAAGGAAAGAGCGTACTTTTTGTGGGTACAAAAAAACAGGCGCAGGAGTCTGTTGAGACCGAGGCAAGAAGATGCGGTATGTTTTTTGTCAGCCAGCGGTGGCTTGGCGGCATGCTGACGAACTTTAAAACGATCAGAAGCCGTGTCAGGCGCATGGAGAAAATCGAGAAAATGGAAGAGAACGGGGAGTTTGCGCTGCTTCCAAAGAAAGAAGTCATCAAGCTTCGCCATGAGCATGAAAAACTCAACAAAAATCTTGGCGGTATCAGGGATATGAGAGAGATTCCGGGGGTGCTTTTCGTGGTTGACCCACGAAAAGAACGTATCGCGATTGCCGAAGCGCGGTCGCTTGGCATACCGATCGTCGGTATTGTCGATACTAACTGTGATCCGGACGAGATTGATTACATCATCCCCGGCAATGATGATGCGATCCGTGCGGTTAAACTGCTTGCGTCAAAAATGGCCGACGCATGTCTTGAGGCGAAACAGGGCGAACAGATGGAAGATACGGCGCCCGCTTTGAAAGATGAGGCCGAAACACAAGCAACGGACGATAATGTTGAAGAACCGGCTGAAGATTTTGAAGATGAACCCCAGGAATCTGAGGAAGTTGAGTGATTACTTTGGTTAAGGAGAAGTTTTTGATATGATTAAAGCAAGTGATGTAAAAGATTTAAGAGAAAAGACAGGCGCCGGCATGATGGACTGTAAAAATGCGCTTGTCGAGGCAGACGGCGATATGGAAAAGGCCATCAAGGTGCTTCGTGAAAAAGGCCTTGCGTCCGCGGCAAAAAAAGCCGGCCGGATCGCGGCGGAAGGCGTTGTTGAGAGTTACATTCATATGGGTGGTAAAATCGGCGTGCTTGTCGAGATCAACTGCGAGACGGATTTTGTTGCAAAGACACCCGCGTTCCTGACGTTTGTTAAGGATATTGCGATGCAGATCGCGGCGTCGAGCCCGCTGTTCGTTGATACCGACGAGGTGCCGGAGGAAGAGATCAACAAGGAAAAAGAAATCCTCAGGGTGCAGGCGTTAAACGAAGGTAAGCCGGCAAGTATCGTTGATAAAATGGTGGACGGCCGTATCAAAAAGTATCTCAAAGAGGTCTGCCTACTCGAACAGCCGTTTATCAGGGATCAGGATAAAACGATCAGGGATCTTGTCACCGAGAAGATTGCCGAGATCGGCGAAAAGATAGCCATCAGACGCTTTACCCGCTATGAGATGGGTGAGGGCCTGCAAAAAAGAGAAGACGATTTTGCGCAGGAGGTCATGAAACAGACGTCCAAATAATGGCGTTTTGGGGAGAGCGGCAAAATCGCTCTCCCTTTTTTACGGGGGTCCCCGAAAAGCCGCAGGATTTTTGGTGTGTGATGCGGGGTCCCCGAAAAGCCGGATTTTAAATGAATTGAATAAGAAGGAGATGCGCCTATGCCAATGTATAACCGGATTATTTTGAAGATTAGCGGAGAAGCCCTGTCGGGCAACACGGAAACGGGTTTTGATTTTGAAGTGATTGGCCGGATCGCGGATCAGGTCATCGAAGTCGTCAAAATGGGTGTCGAGACCGGCATTATCGTGGGCGGCGGCAACATATGGCGAGGACGGAGCGGCGTGGGCATGGACAGGACAACGGCCGACCATATGGGCATGCTGGCGACCGTTATCAACGCGCTCGCGATGCAGGACGCGCTTGAAAACAAGGGTATGCAGACACGGGTGCAGACGGCGATCGAGATGCGGCAGATTGCCGAACCGTACATCAGACGGCGGGCGATGCGCCATCTTGAAAAAGGGCGCGTGGTCATTTTCGCGTGCGGTACGGGCAACCCGTATTTTTCGACGGATACCGCGGCGGCTTTGAGGGCGGCAGAGATCGAAGCCGACCTGATATTGCTGGCGAAAAATGTGGACGGCGTCTATGACAGCGATCCGAAAATCAACAAAAATGCAAAAAAATATGATTTTATCAGCTATATCGACGTGATCAACCAGGGGCTTGCGGTCATGGACACCACGGCGGTGTCGCTTTGTATGGACAACAACATACCGATCGTATGCTTTGGTGTAGACATAGAAGACGGGATAAAAAAAGTCGTCATGGGTGAGCCCATAGGCACGCGAATCAATTCAAGGCCATAAATTTTTGAGGAGGGTGTAAACATGTATGTAAAACACGAAGCGCTGGACAGTGCAAAAGCAAAGATGGAAAAAACAATTGCTGTCTTTAAGAAAGATCTGTCGCATATCCGTGCAGGACGCGCGAACCCGCAGCTTCTCGACGGTATCATGGTCGATTATTACGGCACGCCGACACCGCTGAACCAGGTGGGCAACATATCCGCGCCCGAGCCGCGCATGCTGATCGTTTCGGTATGGGATACGAGTATCATGTCGGATGTTGAAAAGGCGATCATGAAGTCTGATCTTGGCATCAACCCGTCGAATGACGGCAAGGTCATCCGGCTTGTGATGCCCGAGCTGACCGAAGAGAGAAGACGCGGTCTGGCCAAAACGATACATAAAAAAGGCGAGGAAAGCAAAGTCGCGATAAGAAACAACCGCCGCGAGGCCAACGAAGCGTTTAAAAAAGCAAAAAAAG
>JAQTSP010000123.1 GCA_028711205.1 Eubacteriales bacterium
ATCACCAGTTCCATTTCGCCTTGATGGCTATTTTGTTCTTCCAGCATGAGGTTCTCCTGCGTTTCTTTTATTTTACCATACTTTTAGATAACGAAAAAGGCTGCTGACACTTTGTCAGCAGCCTGAACGTTCGTTATATTCACGAACGTTTTTTATATTATAGGCATAAAAGTATGCATTATCGTTGACATGCGTATGTCCTTCAAGTAGACTGTATATGTTGTAGTATGAAAAAATATTATATACCATATATACAAAGGAGTTTTTAATGAAAGCAGCGGTCATTATGGGGTCGGCGTCTGATTTGCCCGTATTGGAAAAAACGATAGAGACACTGAAGGCGTTTGGCGTAGAGGTCGATGCGCACGTGATGAGCGCGCACAGAACGCCGGACAGTGCGCACACGTTTGCCGCGTCCGCGGAGGAAAACGGCATCGAAGTCATCATCGCAGCCGCCGGAAAAGCAGCGCATCTTGCGGGCGTGCTCGCGGCTTATACGACGCTGCCCGTGATCGGGCTGCCCATCATGTCTTCAACGATGGACGGGCTCGATTCGCTGCTGTCAACGGTACAGATGCCGCCAGGCATTCCTGTCGCGACGGTCGCGATCAACGGTTCGGAAAACGCCGCGCTGCTTGCGATTCAGATATTATCGCTGAAATACGTCGAATTGAAAGAGAAGCTCAAAGAACATAAGAAAAACATGGCGGAAAAAGTCATCGAAGCGGATAATAATCTTCAAAAGGAGTTATAATTTTATGAAAAAGATGGAACAGATTTATGAGGGCAAGGCAAAAAAGGTTTACGCGACGGACGATAAGGACTGCGTGATCGTAGCGTATAAAGACGACGCGACCGCCTTTAACGGGCAAAAGAAAGGGACGATCGTCGGCAAAGGCATCGTCAACAACAAGGTGTCGAACCACTTTTTTAAACTGCTTGAAGAAAACGGCATACCGACGCACTTCGTGGAACAGCTTTCCGACAGGGAAACGGCCGTCAAGAAGGTTGAGATCGTTCCCGTCGAAGTAATCGTCAGAAACAAGGCGGCCGGCAGTTTTTCTAAGCGTATGGGTATCGAAGAAGGTACGGAGCTCAAATGCACGATAATCGAGTACAGCTATAAAAATGACGCGCTCGGCGATCCGTTTATCAATTCATACTATGTACGGGCTTTAGGGCTGGCGACAGATGATGAAATGGCAAAAATCGACGAATATTCATTCAAGATCGATGACATTCTGACAAAATATTTAAAAGGGTTCAAAATAGAACTTATTGATTTCAAGCTGGAATTCGGACGATTTCACGGGAATATCATATTGGCTGATGAGATATCCCCGGACACATGCCGGTTCTGGGACCTGGAAACGGGCAAAAAGCTTGACAAAGACAGGTTCCGCCGTGACCTCGGTGATGTCGAAGATGCATACCGGGAAATCATCAGTCGGTTGATGGGAGAATAATATGCCGCTGAAAATAAAAAAGCCCATGCCGTATCAAAGAATAAAACCGCAGGATGACTGTATGCGTGAGGAGTGCGGCGTGTTTGGTATATACCGCGCAGACAGCGGCGTAGAACCGGCGGAAGCCACGTATTACGGACTTTTCGCGCTGCAGCACAGAGGGCAGGAAAGCGCGGGGATCGCTGTGGCAAAAAACGGACAGATCGAATATCACAAGGATATGGGTCTTGTCTCTGAAGTGTTTAAAAACGGCCTTGAGGCACTTTGCGGTGCCCAGGCTGCGATTGGCCATGTCAGATACTCCACGACAGGCGACAGCCATATCGCCAATGCGCAGCCGCTTGTCATCAGCTCAAAAAAAGGCCAGATTGCGCTGGCGCACAACGGCAACCTGATCAACGCTAAAGAGCTGCGCGAAGAGCTTGAAAATTCTGGCGCGATCTTTCAGACGACGATAGATACGGAGGTCATTGCAAGCCTTATTGCAAAGAACAGAAACGACGGTATCATCGAAGCGATCAAAAAAACGGTAAGCCTGCTCAAAGGCAGCTACGCGCTTGTGATTATGACACCGGAAGAGGTCATTGGTGTCAGAGATCCAAAAGGCATACGTCCGATCGCGCTTGGCAAGATAGACAACTCGTTTGTGTTTGCGTCGGAATCGTGCGCTTTTGACACCATCGGCGCGGAGTTCATCAGAGATCTGCGCCCGGGTGAGATTATCGTCATCGATAAGAAAGGCCTGAAATCATATCAAGGCATGGGAGAAACAAATACCGCGCTTTGTATTTTCGAGTTTGTATATTTTGCACGCCCTGATTCCGACATTGACGGCATATCTGTCCATAAAGCAAGAGAACGCGCTGGCGCAAGGCTTGCGATCACGAATCCCGTCAACGCGGATATCGTGGCGGCCGTTCCCGATTCGGCGATGCCTGCCGCGATGGGCTATGCCGAGCAGTCGTGCATACCCTATAAAAAAGCGCTTGCGAAAAACAGGTATGTCGGCAGGACGTTTATTCAGCCCGCGCAGGGGAAAAGGGAGATCGGCGTCAATGTGAAGCTGAATCCGCTTAAACGAAACGTACACGGAAAACGCATCATACTGGTTGACGATTCTATCGTCCGCGGCACGACGTCAAAACGCATTGTCGAGATGTTAAAGCTTGCGGGTGCGCGTGAAGTGCATATGCAAATCAGCTCGCCGCCAATAAAATTTCCGTGTTTTTTCGGCATTGATACGCCGTCGCACGACCAGCTGATCGGGTCAAAAAACTCTGTTGAAGAGATCAGAAAACTGATCGGCGCGGATTCGCTTCATTACCTGAGCATCGAAGACCTGTTGAAAACAGTTGAGGGTGCGGCATGCAATTTCTGTGTCGGGTGCTTTAACGGAGAATATCCCGAAGACGTATCCAATCTTCTAAAATGCGGGAAAAAGAACAGTCTTGATAAATAAGGAGACATTATGACGACTACTTACAAAGAGGCCGGTGTCGATGTCGAGGCGGGTTATAAGGCCGTCAGCCTGATGAAAGCGCACGCCGAGTCGACTTATAATAAAAATGTGCTGCAGGGGCTGGGGTCTTTTGGCGGCATGTATGACAACGGCGACAGCGTGCTTGTGGCCGGCACAGACGGCGTGGGCACAAAGCTCAAGGCCGCTTTTGTGATGAATAAACACGATACGGTGGGCATCGATTGTGTCGCGATGTGCGCGAACGACGTTGTCTGCCACGGCGCGAAGCCGATGTTTTTTCTCGATTATATCGCGACAGGCAAACTGATACCCAGCGTCGCGGCCGATATCGTAAAAGGCGTCGCGGCGGGTTGCCGTCAGGCCGGATGCGCTCTGATCGGCGGAGAGACCGCGGAAATGCCGGGATTCTATAATGAAGGCGAATACGACATGGCAGGGTTCTGTGTCGGCAGCGTTGATAAAAAGAAGATTGTGAACGGCAAGGATATCAAGCCTGGCGATATACTGATCGGCCTCAAATCATCCGGCATACACAGCAACGGTTTCTCGCTTGTACGCAAGCTGTTTAAAATGGAAAAAAGGATATTGTCACAGCATATCGACGCGTTTGGCAAGACGCTTGGTGAAGAGATTTTAACGCCGACGCGGATATACGTCAAATCGCTGCTTGCTTTGATGGCATCATATGAGATCAAAGGAGCGGCGCATATCACCGGCGGCGGCTTTATAGAGAACATACCAAGAATACTGCCGGACGGCCTTGGCGCCCGAATACAGCTGAAAAGCTGGGACATGCCGCCTGTGTTTGATCTTCTTGTCAGCGAGGCAAAACTTGAAACGCAGGATGCTTACAACACGTTCAACATGGGAATCGGCATGGTGATAGCCGTCAGGCCGGATATCGCGAGCAAGGTGACGTTCGCGGCAAGAGACATGGGTGAGGAATCATTTATTATCGGCAGCGTTGTAGAAGGTGAAGGTGTCGCGCTTTGCGGATAGAGAGACTTGTGGTGATGGTGTCGGGCAGCGGCACTAATTTACAGGCGATACTGGACGCATGCGGCGACGGCCGCATACCCGCGAAAGTCGTCGGCGTGATATCAAACAAACAGGGCGTCTATGCGCTGGAGCGCGCTGAGAAAGCGGGCGTTCCTGGCGCAGTGATTATGAGTACTGATTATAAGACGCAGGAAAAACGCGACGCGGCGGTGATTAATGCTGTCGAGAGCTTTGGCGGCCAGGCGATCATACTGGCGGGATATATGTCGATACTGGGAAGGGACGTTGTTGACAGCTATAAAACTGTCAATGTGCATCCGGCGCTGATACCTTCGTTTTGCGGCAAAGGGTACTATGGACTGCGTGTCCACAAGGCTGTACTTGACTACGGCGCCAAAGTGTCGGGAGCGACAGTGCATTTCGTCGACGAGGGTATGGATACAGGACCAATCATCATGCAAAAGAGTGTCGATGTACAGAGCGGTGACACGCCGGAAACGCTTGCCGCGCGTGTGCTTGAGGCCGAGCATGAGATACTCGTCAAATCTGTCAGGTATCTTTGTGAAGGCAAGCTGACGGTTTGCGGAAGAAGAGTGATTATCGAAGAATCGGGCAGTTGATATGTGCAGCAAGCATTATCAAAGGTTCCCGCAGTAAAAAATTAAAATATTTTTCATGGAGGTTTATATATGAAAAGAGCTTTTTTAAGCGTATTTGACAAAACGGACATCGTTGATTTTGCGCAAGGCCTTTCCAAAAACGGCTTTGAGATACTGTCGACAGGCGGCACGCAGCGTGCACTTGAGGCGGCGGGTATCTCCGTCACCAACGTCTCAGATATCACCGGCTTTCCCGAATGCCTTGACGGCAGGGTCAAGACGCTTCATCCGAAGATACACGCGGGCATACTTGCGATACGCGGCAGTGCGGCGCATATGGAACAGGTAAAAAGCCTTGATGTCGGGCTTATCGACATTGTCGCGGTCAACCTCTATCCGTTCAAGCAGACCGTGTCAAAAAGCGGCGTGACGCTTGAGGAAGCAATAGAAAACATAGACATAGGCGGACCGACCATGCTGCGCGCGGCCGCGAAAAACTGGCAGGACGTCGCGTCGGTCGTCGATCCGGCGGACTATCCGCGTATTTTGGAAGAGCTTGAAGACGGCGGCATCACCAAAGAAACAAAATTTGATCTGTGCGTCAAGGTGTTCGAGCATACGGCCGCGTACGACGCGCTGATTTCGGGATATTTGAGGAATCAGAACGGCGGCGGATATCCCGACAAACTGACGCTGACGTACGAGAAAGCGCAGGACATGCGGTATGGGGAAAATCCGCATCAGAGCGCCGCGTTTTACAGGGAACCGATCGGAACAAAAGGGACGATCGCGGCAGCGCAGCAGCTCTGGGGAAAAGAACTGTCGTTCAACAACATCAACGACACGAACGGCGCGCTCGACTGCCTGCGCGAGTTTGAAGAGATTACCGTTGTTGCGTCGAAGCACGCCAATCCGTGCGGCGTGGGCAGCGCGGACAGCGTGTATGACGCGTATATAAAGGCTTATACGGCCGATCCCGTATCGATATACGGCGGCATCGTCGCGGTCAACGCCGAGGTTAATAAAATGACGGCGGAAGAGATGGCAAAGATTTTTCTGGAGATCGTCATCGCGCCCGCATATTCCAAGGAAGCGCTCGAGGTCCTGAAATCAAAAAAGAACCTGCGCATACTTTTGCTTCCTGATATCAGTTCGAAGGTTAAAGGCACGGCGGTCGATTTAAAGAAGCCGCTCGGCGGCCTGCTGGTGCAGCAGATCGATACAAAGCTTTTTGACGGAGAGCTGAAAGTCGTGACAAAGAAAGAGCCGACGCCGGATGAGATGGATGATATGATATTTGCGTGGAAGCTCGTCAAGCACATCAAATCAAACGGCATCGCTGTCGCGAAAGGCAGGAAGTCTTTGGGGCTTGGCCCCGGGCAGGTCTCGCGCATATGGGCGGCGGAGGCCGCGCTTGAACGCGCCGGCGAAGAAGCAGTCGGCGCTGCGCTCGCGTCAGACGCGTATTTTCCGTTTGACGACTGTGTGCGGCTTGCGGCCAAGCACGGCATCAGGGCGATCATACAGCCGGGCGGCAGCGTGCGCGACGAGGACTCGATCAAGGCGTGCGACGAACTGGGGCTTGCGATGGTGTTGACCGGCATTCGCCATTTCAAACATTAGAGGTGGCAGCATGAAGATACTTGTCGTCGGCGGCGGCGGAAGAGAGCACGCGATCATTTGGAAGCTCAGGCAGAACAAGAGCATCGGCGAGATACACTGCGCGCCGGGCAACGGCGGCATCAGCGACAACGCTGTATGCGTGCCCATCAAGGCGACGGATATCGACGCGATGGCCGCTTACGCGAAACAACAGCGGTTTGATCTGGTGATCGTGGCACCTGACGATCCGCTGTATATGGGCATGGTGGACAGGCTGAATGAAGAAGGCATCAGGGCGTTCGGGCCAACGGCACGCGCCGCGGAGATAGAGGGTAGCAAGGTATACGCGAAACAGCTGATGAAGAAATACGGCATACCGGCGGCGGGATATGAAGTGTTTTCCGACTATCAGAGCGCGTGCGCATATGTCGAATCGTGCGAAATGCCCATCGTCGTTAAAGCAGATGGCCTAGCGCTCGGCAAAGGCGTGATCATCTGCCAAAGCGCGGATGAAGCCAAATCGGCGCTTGACAACATTATGGTCAAAAAGGTTTTCGGAGACGCCGGAAACCGTGTGGTGATCGAGGAGTTTCTTGAAGGCCCGGAGGTTTCCGTGCTGTCGTTCTGCGACGGAAAAACGATATTGCCGATGGCCAGCGCGCAGGACCACAAACGTATATGCGACGGAGACCAAGGCCCCAATACCGGTGGTATGGGTACATTTTCGCCGACGCCGAGATATACAGGCGCGCTGAAAGCTGAGATTGAGCAGACGATCATTCAAAGGACGCTGTATGCGCTGAGCATGGAAGACCGTGAATTCAAAGGTGTGATATTCTTCGGGCTGATGCTGACGAAAGACGGCCCGAGACTGCTCGAATACAACGCGCGCTTCGGCGACCCGGAGGCGCAGGTCGTACTGCCGCGCATGAAGAACGATCTCTTGGGCGTGATGAACGCTGTGATTGACGGCAGGCTCGAAGATATCACGCTTGAATGGGACGAGAGGAGCGCCGTCTGTGTCGTGATGGCGTCGGGCGGATACCCCGGCCATTATCAGAAAGGCATCGCGATAGACGGCCTTGAGCGCGTATCGGATGATGCCATCGTTTTCCATGCGGGAACGGCAAAAAAGAACGGGTGTTATGTCACGAACGGCGGACGGGTGCTCGGCGTAACGGCGCTTGGCAGGGATATCGGCGAGGCGCGCGAGAAAGCTTACGCAGAGGCCGCAAAAATCAGCTTTGATGGGGTACAGTATCGTAAAGATATCGGTATTAAATAGCAGAAAATTGATAGGGGAGGGTGCCCTCTTTTTGTATCGGCCAAATCATGTTATAATTTATAAAGGCATAATGCGGAGGATGGTATGAAAATCATAAAGACGAAGGAGTCTTCGTGGCTTGCATATGAAAATAATAAAGGGATACTTGTGGATACAGGGCTGAGCCACTGCGGCGGCAGCATTCTCAAGATTTTAAATCAATATAAAATTGAGGAACTGATCATCTTTTTGACGCATACGCATTTTGACCATGCCGGCGGC
>JAQTSP010000124.1 GCA_028711205.1 Eubacteriales bacterium
CTCAGCATCGGTGCAAAAAGATCGCCCATATGCTCAAGCCGCTGTGCCGCGTTAAGAAGATGAAAGTCGCAGGGGCTAACGCCATTTTTCAGCTCGTCCCACGTCACAGGCATCGACACGGCGCCACACTTCACCGCGCGGGGCGAATATACCGACACGATGCTTTTGCCCGGCGCCATCTGCAGAAAGTCAAAATAGAGTTTCATCCCTCGCTTTTTGACCTGCCGTTCTATCGTCATCATACCCGGGAACTTCTCGGCAAAGTACCTGCCGAAAAAGGCGTTGATAATGCGCCCTTGTTCAAACGTCATTATTCTTGCCGGTATATAGACCTGTATCCCGGACGCGCCCGACGTCTTGGCGAAACATTCAATCCCCAGTTCTTTCAGCGTTTCGTTCACCCTGAGCGCGCACGCGGCCGCGTCCCCGAACGTCTGGCCTTCGGACGGGTCGAGGTCGAAAACGAGCGCTCTCAGCATGCCGTCGGCACCGCAAAACGGCGTATGGAACTCGAGCGCCGCTAGGTTGCCAAGCCATACAAGCGTCGCCATGCTGTTCAAATTGACGAACGGCTCGCCGCCTTCCGTCAGTATATCCACCCATTCCGGTATACCCTTCGGCGGCCGTTTCTGATAGAAGAACGGCTCCTCTATGCCGTCGGGATAGCGGAGCGCGGTCAGCGCTCTGCCTGTCGTATGCGGCAGCAGATACGGCGCAAGCGCCACAAGCGCTTTGATATAGTCGATCTTGCGTACGCCGATATCCGGCCACAACAGCTTGTCAGGATGGCTGATATCGACCTTTTTGCCCTCCACGCCGACAGCACTCATATGCAGAACTCCTCTCCCGTCGCTTTTGCCGCATCCTCATCGCTAAAACCAAGCAGCACCGGATGCCTCAATGTGCCGCCCGGCGTCCATTCGGCAAAACGAACCCAGCACGTCAGCACCGGACATTCTCGCCCCTTTTCTGACGCTGTTATGCCGCGGATCTGCTCAAAGTCGTTACGCTTAAGCCCCGCGCTCACGTGCCCGATATCGACAAGTTCTCCGTCGATGTATATGCCAAGCGCGAGCGAAGCGGGCAGAGAGTCGTTTCTGCGTACGCCGGTGACGGCGCAAAGCATCTTTTTTTCCGTCTTGGTCTTGAACCAGTCAACGTGCTTCTTGCCCGCTGTGTACCGGCTGGTCTGCCGCTTCGAGACGATCCCCTCCATATTTCTTTGCTTCATCAATGCAAACAGCGCCTCGCCGTCGTCAAAACTATCGGCCTTCGCGGCAACGGGCGTATCAACAAAGCATTCTGCCAGCATCCGCTGCCTTTCTTCGAGCGGGCGCGTGCGCATATCCTCGCCGTCCAAAAACAGCAGATCGAACACGATGTACCTTGCGGGGTACCGTGCCGCGATATACCGGACGGTACCCGCATTCCTCGTGCGGTGGCGTCGGAGCACATGGTAAAACGACGGCCGGCCGGCCGCGAACACCACTATTTCTCCGTCAAGTACTGCATGGCACGCGCCGACGCTCTGCGGCAAAATCAACAGTTCGGGGTAGGACGCACCGCAGACGGCGCCGTTCTTCGAATACACTTCGACGGTTCCGTCTTTTACCTCGGCCACGCCGCGGATACCGTCCCATTTGATCTGATGGATAAATCCGTCGCCCTTGACCACGCCCGCAGTGCGGACGGGCTCCATGCAGCGTATGTCCACTTCAGTTCGCGCGCCTCTTTGGCGGTGCTTTTTTTGTCTTCTTTTCTGTCTTCTCGATGCTGGCTTTGAGCGCCTCCATCAGATCGATCACGTTGGTCTCAGGCATCTCGGGCTGTATCACAACCTCTTTGCCCGCGATCTTCGCGTCGATGACCGCCCTCAATGCAACGCGGTATTCATCGGTATACTTCTCCGGTTCGAATCTGGCGGTCAAATTGTCGATCAGCTGTTTCGCGATGCCCATCTCTTTTTCGTCCGTTTTCATGCCCTGGGGCAGCGCGGGTATCTCATCCACCGGCCGTATCTCGTCGGGATAGAATATCGTCTCGAGCGCCAGCACATCGCCGTAGCCCCTGAGCACGCACAGTGTCTGTTTGTTACGTATCGTCACGCGCGCGACCGCGATCTTTTGGGACTGGTTCATCGCTTCGCGCAGCAGCGTGTACGCCTTTGCGCTCGCTGTGATCTCGGGCTGCGGCGCAAGATAGTACGTTTTATCGAAATAGATCGGGTCGATCTCGGGCAGGCTCACAAAATCAACGATCTCGATCGTCCTTGCCTGCACCTCGGCCCTCGCCGACTCCATATCCTCGTCCGACACGATCACGAACTTGCCCGGCTCATATTCGAAGCCTTTGACGATATCGTCCGGGCCGACTTCCTCGTTGCACAGCGGGCACGTCTTTTTATATTTGATAGGCGTATGGCATTTTTTATGAAGTGAGCGGAAACGTATGTCCCTGTCCTCGGTCGCGGTGAACATCTTGACGGGTATGTTGACAAGCCCAAAGCTGACGGCACCTTTAAACATCGTTTGCATGCGTGTTCCTCCCATGTTCTTTGATACTGTTAATATCTCCAATCGCACCAGAGAGTATGCCGGGTATCGCGGCTTAAAAATTCTCTGCATCTTTACCCTGTTTACGGGAACTTTTCAATATCCGCGCTCGTCTTATCGTTAAAAGGAAATGATTTTTAAGGGGATGATATTATGAAGAAAATAATGGCCATGATACTGGCAATATTTTTTGCCGCAGCTATGGCGGCCGGATGCGCGGGTGCCGCTGCCGAGCCTGCGGTATACGGCAAAGAGGATACGGACATCACCGTCAAAACCGGCGAGAGCTTTACGATCAGCATTGAAGAAAACCCGACAACGGGTTATGCCTGGACGGTCGTGATCAGCGACGAGAGCATCGTGGATCTCAGCACCGACAAATACGAGCAAGAATCTTCTGATGAAGAGATCGCGGGCGCTGGCGGATACCGCGTGCTGACTTTTGAAGCGCTGAAAAAAGGCGTCGCCACGATCACGCTTGTCTACGAGCGCAGCTTCGAGGAGAATTCCGCGATAGAGACGCTGGTTTACAATATCACTGTAAACTGAAAATCGTTATGCCGTATATATATTTTATTCACCGCACGTCAACATGTGTGCGGTGTTTTTTATAAAAATTATTGCTCCTTTAAGCTGTATCACAATCCGCCGCCGCGGAATATGCTGATAAGTGAGAGGGGGAATAAGCGATGATGCACAGTGACGTACAGGTAAAAACGAGAACGCTCGAAGCCGAAATGTACCATAAAAACACGCTGGTACTCAAATACGCGATACAGTACCCCTGGTTCATGTCGGCCGGCTTTTGCGCCGCCATCGTCAGAATGAACCAGTACTACGCAGCAAAAGCACAGGCGTTTTTGAAGTACTGCAAGCAGGATCTGTTCAACGCGGCGGTAGAACAGTATGAATACGCGGCGCAAAACGGGTTCCCGACACGCGTATTTGAGGCGGACGAAAACTATACCGTCACCTATAAACAGGACTGCGCCGTCAGCCTGTATTTCGACAGGTATGTGTATTCGGGCGGCGCACACGGCAGTACAGTGCGGCATTCAGACACATGGGATCTCGATACCGGCTGCCGTATCATGCTCTGGCAGCTTTTCCCCCGCTCGATCAACAGCCGCACCTATGTGATACGCGCGGTCAACAATGACATCGCGGAACAGATTAAAAGCGGCAACCACGATTATTTTGAGGACTTCGAGGCCAATGTCAGAGAATATTTTGACACTGACAGCTTTTATCTGACAACAACAGGCGTGGCCGTCTACTTCCAGCAATACGAGCTCGCGCCGTATGCCGCCGGCATCCCCGAGTTCTGCCTGCCGTATTCGCGGTTCGTCATGCGTCCGCAGTGCGGATGATCATCCGTCCGGATCCGTGTCGCCGTCCTGATAGATACCGTCGTACTGCTCGAGCGCTTCGGTCATCGCGTTGTTGGAAAAAGCATACAGGTCGTCGATCGTCGCAATACTGTTTGCCTGCTGTAAAAGCCGTTGCCGGACGACCGGATGCAGCGTATCAAAATACTGACTCGCTTTTGGGTTTTCGCGCAGCAATTCGGCAAGTCCCACGCGCTTCATAAACACACCTCCTTCATGCCTAGCGTTTGCCGTTTTTACCAGGTTTATACGCGATAAAAGCAAACAAAAAGCGCGGAACCGTCCGCGCATTGTTGCTTTGATGTCATGCTAATGAATTTTTTTGAGCCCCAAAATATCCAGCCGTATCAGCGTATAGTCGGTGATGCTGATCACGCCGTTTTTGTCGATATCCCCGGCTGTCAGGTAGGGTTGGTTCAGGCTTTTCAGCCCCAAAATATCGAGCCGCACCAGCGTATAGTCGGTGATGCTGATGCCGCCGCTTCCGTCACAGTCGCCCAGCACGACGATTTTAAGTTCGTCTCTGACCGCTTCGCCGACGACCAGCCTGACCGTCATCCCTGTTGAAACATTGTTCCCCGTATACTCCGTGCCGGCCGCGTCGTATATATGGATATGTGCGCCGTCGTTTAAAATGTTCGCTTTCAACGCCGCAGCGGTCGTACCGGGCGTGACATCTTCTATCAGGCCGCCTGTTTGATTGATCGTGTACACCGCAGACTGTATATCCGCCAGTTCCACCGATACCGTGCACGTGTCCGTAAACCCGCCGTCCCCGGTCGTCGCCGTGACCATCGCCGTGCCTGCGCCGGCCGCCGTCACGACGCCGTCCTCGACCGTCGCGGCGCTCTCGTCGTCAGACGTCCAAAAAACGGCCTTGTCGGTGGCGTTTAATGTGCTGACGATGGCGGCAAGCGTCTCCGAATCGCCCACGCACATGTCAAGCGTTTCTTTGTCCACCCTCACGCTGATCACCGGCACGGCCTCTCCGGCCGCCGCCAGCACCGCCGCCTGCGCGTCCACACGGCCCCAGCCGTATACGTCGTCTCTTCCGGCGTCGCCCAGATCGACGACCGATCCGTACAGTATGTCTTTGACCTCGCCAGCCGTCAGCCCAGGATCGACGGACAGCATCAGCGCGATCACGCCGCTCACGACCGGCGTCGCCATCGACGTGCCGCTCATGTAAGCGTATCCGTTATCCAAATAGGCCGAACAGATACCGCCGCCCGGAGCGGATATATCCTTTTGCGGCCCGTAATTCGACCGGCTGTCTTTTGTATCATCCCCGTTTGTCCAGATAACGGAGATGCACGCGTCATAATCGGAAGGGTAATGATTGTCCGTGATACCGTCGTTTCCAGCGGCCGCAACACAGATCACGCCCGCGTCGGCCGCATCGCCGACCGCTTCGGACAACGCGGTGTCATCGCCATAGTCACCGATGCTCATGTTGATCACATCCGCGCCGTTACCGACGGCGTATTGTATGCCCTCTATGATATCGGCCGTCGATGCAAACCATGCCGGTTCGGCCGTTTTTGTGAATACGTCCACAACGATCAGCTGAACCCCCGGCGCAATCCCAGCGATACCGGTGCCGTTGTTCGCGGCGGCCGCGATGATGCCGCAGACATGCGTGCCATGCCCGTTGTCGTCATCCGCGCTGCCGTCATCATCGACAACGTCCGTCTGCAGGTATATCTGCCCCGAAAATTCGGTATGGTCGATGTCGATACCGGTATCCAAAACAGCGACCTTCACGTCGGATGATCCCATCGTGGTGTCCCAGGCCTCATAGACGTTGATCGTGTCAAGATACCACTGATCGGGATCGGGCAGCTGCGCACCCGGGTCGTTGACCGTCTGTTCAAGCGTATAGATATAGTTCGGCTGCACGTACGCGACATTCGGCTGCTGCTCAAGCTCTTCGATATAGCTCTCGACGCTCTCGCCTTCCGGCACATCCGCGACCAGCAGATCGCCCTCCAGCTCTTGCGTGGCATCGCTGTCAAGCAGGCTCATTGTACCATCCGCGTCTTTGAGCTTGACGATGACCTCTCCGTCGACACAGTCCTGCCCGTCTATCTCTATGACCTCTTCCTGTCCATCATCGTTGAACTGCGGTGCCTCTGAACCGATCGCAAAAGCCGTTGCTGAATTTAATAACATAACAAGAATCAACAGCGCCACAGACCCGGCAACAATCCTGCCTGCCGCCGGTTTTATATGTTTTGTACCTTTTTCTCTTTTCATGAAACCCTGCCCTTATTGTCGCAATATGACATTTATATAAATCATAACATGAACATATATATATAATCATTATACCATCACTCGAAACAATTAAAAGGAGCATATTTAATTAAAAACTGTCAGTTTATACTAAATATAAGCATATTTCGACCCTTTCTATATATTTTTGTACGTTTTGAAAAATACAAAAAAGCCGCTTTCGGATAAAAACGGCTTTTTATGACCTGCTGGTTATTCTTCGCTGCCTGGTACGATAAGCGCGATATCGCTGAGCGGATACGACGCGCACGCGTGGATAAACGAAAACTTCTTATCCGCGCCCCGCCTGCCGTCCGTTTCTTCGGGGATAAATACATCTCCTTTGACAAGCGCGCACCGGCAAAAAGAGCATACGCCGCTGCGGCACTTGGACGGCGGATTCAGCCCCGCCCGTTCAATCGCGACAAGCAGCGACTCGTTGGCAAGCGCCGGCATTTTCGTCGTCTTGCCGTTTATTGTCACCGTCAGCTCAAAGCTCTCTTTTGTTTCTTTCGGGTAACCTTCCTGTCCGCGTATGTTCTTGATCTCGCCGAACACTTCGCGCCTTACCTGCTTGACGGGCAGGGAAAAGCTGCCGATCTCTTTTTTAACAAATTCGTACATCGGCTGAGGCCCGCAGATAAAGAAAGAACATTTTTCGGGGTCCACATATTTCCCGATGATGTCCGCCGTAACAAAACCCTCCTCGGCGCCCTCAAACGGTTTTTCGCCGCACAGCACATGCACAACCTTAAATTTGCCGCCGCTGTTTTTCGACAGCTCACAAAGCGCGTCATAAAATATGATCTCGTCTTTCCGGTTGCATCCGTAAAACAGCGTAAAATTTACGGGAAAGCATTCTTTATAGAACTGCCGCGCCATGCTGATAAACGGCGTGATGCCGCTTCCCCCGGCGATGCCCACGATGTGCTTTAAATCACGCAGCCTCTCATAATAAAACTGGCCTTCGGGGCCCGACGCAGTCACCTTCGTGCCTTTTGCCCAGTTGTCGAAAATAAAGTCGGTCACAAACCCCTTTTCCTGTGCTTTTGTCGTGATGGTGTAATAGCCTTTTTTCGCCTCATTGGGTGATGACGATATCGAATACGGCCGGGTCACGGCAACACCGTTCACCTCAATTTTTATGCTCAGATATTGCCCCGCTCTGAAATACGCGAGCGCATCTGTGCCCTTTTGCCTGTCGGGCACAAGCTTGAACGTCCTGACGCCCGGCACTTCTTGCGTCACCTCGTCGATGACAAGATACTGCCGTTCGGGGTGCAGCCTGCCAGCAAGCACATTCATCGGCGGCGCGATGTCAGGCTGTGCAGAAGACGCGGCTGAAAATTTCTTTTTTCTGCCGGGCAC
>JAQTSP010000125.1 GCA_028711205.1 Eubacteriales bacterium
ACCGCCTATTTATCATTTTCCATGACTTCTCTAAACCAATATAGACTGTGCCGGAGAAAGACAGACCAAAATAAATTCCATTTTTTGGTCTTCCCAAGCTAGTTACGAATTATAGGGGATCGAACGTAAGCTTGCCGCCGCCAGTGGCATGTTTTTTAGCGAGACGAATGAGTAGCCGGTTAAAAAAGACACCGGCTCTGTTCATGAGAAAAACCTAATCCACAGAGCCAGCGCTTAAATCAAGTATCTTAATTCGTAATAGTATTTTTTGTTTCAGAATCAAATATATGAACTTTTTCTATATCAATGGTCATCCTAACCTTGTCACCAGCATTAACATTAACATCTACAGTCTTTGCCGCACATTGATGCTCATCAAATTGGAAATATATGATCTCCTCAGCTCCTAACGGTTCAACAACATCTGCCGTTATGTCAAGTTGGCCTGTTTTCTCGTCCTGCTTTGAACCATTAGAATAATGTATATGCTCCGGCCGGATACCAAAAATAATGTCTTTGTCAATATAACCCGAAACTTCTAGCGCTTTTGCTTTCTCCGGCGTCAGTAATAATTTACTGCCACCAAATTCTATTATCAACTCTGAACCGCTTTTAACAACTTTGCCATTAATAAAGTTCATAGAAGGAGAACCGATAAATCCTGCAACAAACATATTCTCCGGTTTCTTATATAGCACTGTCGGAGCAGCAATCTGCTGGATTACACCGTTATTCATTACAACAATTCTCGTCCCCATTGTCATGGCCTCGACCTGATCGTGCGTGACATAGATTATAGTGGCTTTCAGGTTCTTATAGAGTTTTGTTATCTCGGTACGCATTTGGACGCGAAGCTTTGCATCAAGATTGGAGAGAGGTTCGTCCATCAGGAAGACAGCCGGATCGCGCACAATCGCTCTGCCAAGCGCAACTCTTTGCCTCTGCCCTCCGGACAAAGCCTTTGGTTTTCTGTCCAGAAGCGGGGTTATATTCAGTATTTCCGCCGTTTCCTTGACCTTCGCGCGTATCTGATCCTTTGGCATATGCCTGAGTTTAAGACTAAACGCCAAATTTTGAAATACGGTCATTTGAGGATAAAGCGCGTAGTTTTGAAATACCATCGCGATGTTTCTATCTTTGGGGTGTACCTTGTTTACCACTTTCCCGTTGATCGATATTTCACCCTCCGTGATTTCCTCAAGCCCCGCTATCATACGAAGCGTCGTCGTTTTCCCGCATCCCGACGGTCCGACAAATATGATAAATTCCTCATCCTGAATCTCAAGATTAAAGTTGTTAACTGCTATAACTCCTTTATCTTTTCTTGTCATCGCGGGGTACTTTTTCGTAATATTTTTAAAAATTATGTTTGACATATTTATCACCTTATCCTTTTATTCCGGCAGTGGCCATGCCTTCTATGATGTACCGTTGGAAGATCAGATAAAACACGACCTGCGGTATCAGAATCATCGTGGCAGCCCGCAGCATCGCGCCATAATCCGCTGTAAAGTTCTCTTTGAACAGCACCGTGGCAAGCGGTATTGTAAAGCTGTCCTTTGTCGTCAACAATATGGACGCGACAGGATACTCATTCCAGATACCTAAGAAATTCAGTATCAATGCTGTCATAAACACAGGCTTGATCGTCGGCAGAACAACTCTGAACATCACCTGAAACAAATTGCAGCCATCGATAATCGCCGCCTCTTCGAGCGCCCGCGGTACCGATCTTAACCCGCCTACAAGCACCAGCGTCAGGAATGGCACCTGAAGAGATATATATGGAAGGAGCAGCGACCACAATTCTCCGATGCCAAACGCAGGAATGACCCCGCTGATTGAGTAGGTTAGTTTATAAATGGTCATTAACTGAGCAAACACAGGTATGGATGTCCCGGCAAGAAAAAAGTAATATATAAAATTATTAATCTTTCTGCCTTTCAATACCAGTCTCGCAATTGAATATGAACTTAGGAATAGAATTATCATTGATATCCCGGCAGAAGAAACAACAATTTCTAAACTGTTAAGAAATAATCTCCCAAGCGTAGCAGTTTTGTATGTTTCAATATACAGTGAAAAGTCCCATACAGTGGGCAATCCAAACGGATCCGAGAATATTCCTAAATTATCCTTAAACGATAAAAAAACCATCCAAAGAAATGGGATAAGGAATAATAAGGTTATGACGGTCCCCACTGCATGATATACTATCTTTCTTTTGCTATGTCTCATGTTCCTCTCCTAACCATACGGTATTATGCCGTATCTCCTCTTCTTGTGGTGGCTTGAAGCATTATGATAGATGTACCAAGCGCCAGAATAAGTATGATCGTTGCCATGGCCGAGCCCACGCCAAAATTAAACTCCCTAAACTCAAGATAATAAGTATATGTTGCCAGCGTCTCGGAATAGTGTGTCGGCCCACCACCAGTCAGCATATATGTTTGCTGATACTGGTTAATGCCGCCAATCAACATAAACACTGCTGATATTTTAACCGTCTCTTTAATCGCTGGAAGAATCACATAGAGATTTCGCTGCCATGTGTTCGCGCCGTCAATATGCGCAGCCTCTATTGTATCCTTAGGCATCATTTTGAAACCGGCAAGGAACAATACGGAGTGAAACCCAACAAACTGCCATAATAAAACGAGAGTCACAGCATAAGGGGTAAGTACTTTCCCGCCTATCCATAAAACAGGTTCCGATCCAAATGAAATCAAGAGATTATTAAAAAGACCTATTGACGGATCTAAAATGAAAGTCCATATCAGACCCGCCATAACGCCGGAAAGAATATTCGGTATAAACGATATCGTTTTATAGGCGCTATTCTTACGCGGTTTGTTTAAGAAACTTCCAAGCAAATAAGCAAGAGGAAGCTGCGTTAAGAAAGAACCGATCGTTATAATCCCCGAATTTTTTAACGCTATCCAAAAATACTTTTCCTCGAACAGCTTTATATAGTTGTCAAATCCCACAAACCACCCCGGACGTAGCATGATCTGCCGCTGGAAGCTTGTGAAAATCGTATCGCATATCGGATAAATCATATAAATACAGAATATAATAAGCGCCGGCAGACAAAGAAGAATTTTTTTCCAAGCTTTACAATGAAGATGCATCTGTAACCTCCTTCGGTAACTAGAGAGAAGAGTCTCTGCGCACTTTTTTGCGCAGAGGCTCTTCGTCGTCATTATCAATTACATAACCCTATTTACTTACCATAGGGATTATTCGAGCGCTTCATATGCCGCAATTGCTGTGTCTATATCCGCATCTAATTCTGTGAGATACTCTGGAAGATCGTCCGCTGTGATACTGCCATCAATGCAGCCATTAACTATCGATTCAAGAAGTGTCGCACACTCAAGTGTAATATCTGTGTTGCGACCCCATGTATCGTACATGGCATAGTATGACGTGATGAGACCTGTCCTCTCGGTATTCAGCGTGAGGTCAATAATGCTCTCGGTCAGCGGAGTAATATCGCTTGTAACATCGAAATTAATCGGAAGAACCAAGCCATCCTGAAGAACGACATTGGCGCCTTCAGTGCTGTAGAACCAATCGAAGAAATCGAGCAGCACGGTCAGTTTCTCATCACTGATCTGAGAGCTGACACCATAGCCATTACCCACCATTTTAACACAGGTGTTCTGATCGTAGGGAGAATCGTCGAACGTGGCGCCGAGCCAATACTGAACCGCACCGCTCTCATCAAGACCACTGCCAACTATGTCCGTCAACCAGTCGGTGGATGTTGTCATGGACGCACACTCTTCGTTAAGGAACTTCGTTTTCGTCATATCATAAGTAACTGTGCTGTTGCTGTATGGGAACGCACCGGCTTCGTACAGTTCTATTAACTTATACAGTGTTGTCGCAGCATCGGAATCTGCAAATTTCAATGTATGCGTACCGTATACGTCGTCAGCCAACTCGTTAATGCCCCACAGTTCAAACCAGTGGAACCAGCCCCATGTCGGCCATCCGTCAGCAGTTCCGTTTCCGAACAGTGATATACCATTTTCCGCAAAGACCTCGGCGCAATTGATCAAATCATCAAATGTTTCAGGGATATCCAGGTTATACTGATCAAAGAGCACAGTATTAATAAGGAAGCCCTGAATCTGCATCTCACACGGGAAGCATGTGATCACGCCGTCATTCGTTTCGGACATTAAGAATGTACCATCAATAAATCTATCTGCAAATTGCTCGTTGATGATATCCGTAAGATCCAGAAAAGCGCCTGTATCCCAGTTTCCAACATACTGCCTGGCATTCCACCATGTCACATCGGGGTTTGTTCCTGTCGCGGCCTGAGCCACCAGCTTCTCAGCATAGGTACCCGCATCTGTTACCTGTACTTCAAGCTTTACGTTCGGATGAGATTCCTGATATACGGCAAAGGCTGCTGTAAACATATCGCTTGCAGATTCTGTCTGATATGTTATTGTAATTTCCTCGTCCGTAACTGTACTATTATCTGTAGTCGTTTCTCCAATTGTAACCTCGCTTGCACCTTCTTCCGTACTTTCTTCATTGGATACGTCAGTACAGCCAACTGCTAATACCAACAGCATCACAATACTCAAAACCAATGCAATACCTTTTTTCATTGTTTTACCTCCATAATATTGATATCTTAAGCGGTTTACACTTAAGTTTTTATTTTCTGAATAATATATTTGTCAATAGCGCCATACGCGTAAAATGTCGACAAAAACCCTGTCAGAGAATAGCCCGCTAACAGAATAATAAAAAGTCCTGCAATAATGTTTACAAATATAATGAGATCCAATATAACAATCACACCAATAATAGCAATGTTTGGTATGAACTTTGCGATTGCAAACCGTAATGCATTACCGTATATCTGTCTGATATTTAAATCAAGTGTAACCATCATTGGATATATATAGATATGCATCATTGCATATATGATTACTAATATGATGGTAATAACCTTACACACCTCACTTATCATACCAAGTTCATCCGCTTTTACGTTATAGAACATATACATGTAGGAACATATAAACATTACGGCCATCTCGATAATGGAAACAATCGCCGCGCGTTTCCAGTTCTCCCTGATGCCTTTTATAAAGTCCGACCAAACAAACACGTTTTCTTCACGCGCATAATTGCGCATTGTATAAATAAAACCTGCATGGAGTGGCCCAATTGTTACAAGCTGCATAGACACAATCATAAACCCGGTAATTATACGGAATGCAAGATCATATTCAACTTCATTCTGTAAAAACCCGAAATACATATATGATAAGATAAAAGCTCCGATGACAAATGCGGGCAGGCTGCATATCACTTGCATCATGTTTATTCTTATCATTTCCCAGAATTTTCTCTTAATGATCTTAAAAAATCGGAAAAAGGCCATTTCCCTGGATCCGTCCTCTGGTACGCCTTTGCCCTCTTTTTCAAAATTCATACCAAACAAACTACCCATTTATACCATCCAAAAAACAAATTTTTCTCTTGAACATCCCTGTCATTTTACTTTATCTTACTTATCCCGGCTCGCTCACATATACTGCAAACGTATATGGCTTTATTCTTCTTTAGTACTTCATACATCTGCTATTATGTTTTTGCCTAAGCTTTTTTATTATTTACTGCTTTTTCACAACATATATGTCATTTTTTACACTTTGCACTTGGACTTTTTTATTCAATGATGTTATTTTGCGTAACTGGTTACGCTTTAATATTCGACACTTGTTTGAAAATTCCTTCTTTTATACCAAATAAATATGATTTATGGCTATTTTCTTTATTTTTACTGAAAAATTAGCCAAATATTAAGTAACCGGTTACTTTTTCTTGCCTGAAATTTTCTCGCAGATGCCAGAATTTTCATCAGGCCGCTTTAAACCGCTCTATAAAATCTGTATGCGGTTTGATTCGCCGGCCAGCATAACGTGGCAGCGGGTAACGCGATTTTATTGACATGAACGGGAATACCGCCGTCCGTACTGCCGATTTGTATTGTCTCCATGGACGCTTGTACCGATATCCCCATCGCCTCTTCCGTGATGTCAAACCCCTCAAGCATCGCTCTTTGCCCTTCAGCCATCGCACCGCCGTAGCTTCCCATCAACGGGAGGCCGCGCCGCGTGCTTTCAGCGAGCCATGTGGCTCAGCTTGATACCAATACGCTACAGAATAAACATCGTCTGTCTTTTAAAATAATCTATACTCCGCAGCCCTTTTCACCCTTTGAATTTTCAGCCAATATAGAGCGTGTTTGCCCTTCAATATCATTTACGATGATAATAAGCCAAAACCGAGATTAACTCTGTTGTCCGGCTCTCCTGTGTTTATTAAAAAATTAATTCATACATATCATTACTTTGATTTTTTCCGAATTGTCTTTCTTCAAATTTACAATCTCTGAAACGGCGTCCTCCAAAGATACTCTTGATGTAATTATCGGGAGAAGATCAAGCTGCCCGGATACCATCAGCCTTATGACTTTGTCAAAATACCCCCATCCACCTCCGGCCGTTTTTATGGTAAGTTTTCGGAAAAGAACATCATTGAAGTTGGTTGCATGAAATTCTGTATAAAACGCCAATAAGGCAAGCACACCTCCCGGTTTTGTACTGTATATACAATCGTCAAGCAAATTGTGATCACCCGATAATTCAACTGAAACATGTGCTCCGGCACCTGAAGTTATCTCTGCAATTGCCTCGCGGACATTTTCCCTGCGTGTATTTATCGTATGTGTTGCCCCCATTTTCTTGCACAGTTCCAGTTTATAATCACTTCTGCCAACTGAGATAATTTTGTGTGCCCCATAAATTCTTGCCAAAGCAACCGCAGCAATACCAATCGATCCTGTTCCCATAACGGTTATCGTGTCTCCCGGATATACCGGCGCATCATGGATCGCCATAATAGCATTTGCTGCCGGCTCAATCAATGCTGCCTGTTCAAACCCGATATTATCGGGTAATTTTATTAGATCTCGTGCAGGATATAACACGTATTCACACATAGCCCCATCCCACGAGTTTACAGTTCCTACAGATAAAGTGTTTTCACAATGAAATTTGTTCCACTTCGTACATTCAGTACAAACACCACAACTGACTCCACTTTCGCCAACAACACGATCGCCGGGTTTATAGAACGTAACATCACTGCCAACACGTTCCACAACACCCGACCACTCATGCCCAGGCCGAAGTGGAAAAGTTATCATATCTGAAAACTCACCATTATAAATCCCATGATCTGTCCCGCAGATTCCAACACATATAACTCTACATAACACTTCGTCTTTTCGTGGTTCGGGAATTTCTTCCTCACATAGCCGTATTTCTCCCGGTTCTATTATCCTTATTGCCTTCAATCCAGTAACCCTCCAACATATTTAATAATATGAATCAATCCTCATTATAAAATTCAAATCGTGTTATAATATTATCATATGCACCTCAAAAAAAATTCACCGTAACGCTGGGAGCATGATATCTCTCTATGCATAAGCAAAACTGTTTTTGGTACAACTATTGGGCAACTCATTCAG
>JAQTSP010000126.1 GCA_028711205.1 Eubacteriales bacterium
CGTTCGGCCACCGTCATCAACCAGGGGTTTGCTCCGCAGCATATCCGTGTCACGCTGCCTGAAAAAGAAAATACGACCGGCAAGAATATTGACGCCACGAAAAAAATTATCGATATAAAAGGCATTATGGTCAAATATTGCGGCATACTCCGCAACGGTCCCAGTTTGATGTACGGCATCAGCCGTGTCGCCGGTATGCTCGATGAATTGGCAGACGCGACACTGTGCACACAAAAAGAAATGGAATACTATAACATGGCGCAGCTCTCGCTCGAGATATTTCGCCGCGCATACGCCCGGAAAAAATCGGTGGGCGCGCATTACCGTATCGACGAAGGGAGATATATCGATGATTGATCAAAAACAGCTTTTCAAGACGATCGAAACGGCCCTGGCCGAGGACATGGGCACCGGAGACATCACGACGATGAGCACCGTGCCTGACGATAAGACGGTGTCCGGCAGTTTTATCGCCAAGGCGGACGGCATACTCTGTGGCGTCGATATCGCGGCGGCGGTGTTTTCTTATATCGATTCCGATGTTCATTTTAAAAACTTCTTCTCAGACGGCGATGCCGTTAAATATGGCGATGTCATCGCGGCAATAAAAGGCCGCGCGTTCTCCGTGCTGACCGGCGAGCGGCTGGCGCTCAATTTTTTGCAGCGGCTGTCCGGCATCGCGACCAAAACGCACGAGGCCGTACAAAAGATCGAGGGATTTGCGGTCAGGATCATCGATACGCGCAAAACAACGCCGGGTCTGCGCATATATGAGAAATATGCGGTGCGCACGGGCGGCGGATACAACCACCGGTTCACGCTCTCCGACGGCGTACTGATCAAGGACAACCACATCAGCGCGGCCGGCAGCATCACTAATGCGGTGCGCCGGGCCAGGGATTATGTTCCCCACACCTTAAAGATCGAGGTCGAGACCGAGACCTTAGAGCAGGTCAAAGAAGCGCTTGAGAGCGGCGCGGATATCATCATGCTTGACAACATGCCAGCCGGCATGATGAAAGAAGCTGTGCAGATCATCAATAAAAAAGCACTCGTCGAGGCGTCCGGCAACATGGACGAAAAAGACCTGCGCGAGGTCGCGGCCACAGGCGTCGACTTCATATCGATCGGAGCTCTCACTAACGCCGTCAGGCCGATGGATATCAGCTTGAAGTTCAAGTGAATAAGGAGAACAAACGCTCTCCTTAACCACACCCCGGGCAATCAACTACCGTCTGCTGCCGGCATATCTGTCATTGTTGTTTCTCTGCTGCTTTTTTGCTCTTCTGCAGTCCGGGCATCTTTGCGGTTCGTTTTCGAAACCTTTTTCTCTGTAAAAAGCCTGTTCGCTCTCATTGAAAACAAATTCTTTTCCACAATCTTTACACCTGATCACTTTATCTGCCATCGTTTTTACCTCCTTTTTGTTTTATTATCCATTTTTTATCCAATATTTGAGGGGCTCTATCACACTCATTTATAGCATAAGCAAAGTACTAAATTTTATAGATTTTTCTAAAATGATAACCACATATCGCATAAGTCATCGCCTTTGACAACTGTGACGGTTCATGAAACAAAGTATAAAAAAACAGCTTCCAGTACCAAAATCTTTCTTTGCCGGCAATACCCAGATAAAATATGGATTTCACAAAAGCACGCACGCCGTTTGCCTGTATTTTACTGTGATGATGCTGCGCCGGATCATGCTTTTTAAGATATTGCATAATGCGTTTATAATAGTATTTTGGCGAATATATCGTCTCTACAACTTTGCTGTATCCTTTGATCAGCTTATTATATTCCATTTTAGGTTTAAAATTCATCGAAAAATCCGTATTGTCACCGGAAAAATCCGAGATAATGCGCTTCTCTTTTTTTAACCTTTGAAAAAGCTTTGTTCCCCGCGGGGCATTCAGCAAACCAACCATTGCAACAATGATGCCGCTATGCTGAAGAAACCATATCAACGTGTCAAATATGGAATCGGGGTCGTTGTCAAAACCGAGGATAAACCCGCCTTGCACTTCAAGCCCCTGTTTTTGTATCTTATCGACGCATTCTATAAGATTGCGGCCCTTGTTCTGATATTTGTTACATTCGGCAAGGCTCTCTTCATGAGGGGATTCAATACCGATAAACACCATGTCAAAACCGGCTTTCACCATCAGCTGCATCAATACTATGTCATCGGAAAGATTAATGGATGCCTCGGTATGAAAAGAAAACGGGTACCCGTTTTGCTCTGACCAGCCGATGATCGCGGGAAGGACCTCTTTTTTCAGCTTCTCCCCGTTGCCTATAAAATTATCGTCAACAAAAAAAACACTGTCCCGCCATCCAAAATCATAAAGCGCTTGAAGCTCGTCGATTACCTGTTTTGTGCTTTTGAGCCTTGGTTTATGGCCGAACAACACAACGATATCGCAGAACTCGCAGTTAAAGGGGCAGCCTCTGGAGTATTGAATATTCATCGCTGAATATTTTTTCATATCGATAAGCTCCCAAAGCGGCCCGGGCGTTTTGCTGATATCCGGCCATTCATCCGAAGTATACAGATGTTTCGGGCATCCTTTATCCAGATCCTCAAGAAACAAGGACAGTGTCGCTTCCGCTTCATTCAGTACCAAAAAATCAACGCTGTCGAATTTTTCATGACATGCTGTAAATAGCGGACCGCCTGCGACGATTCCCACTCCGGCTTTTTTGCATGCTGTGATAATGCGGTTTACAGATTCACACTGCACAGACATCGCGCTGATAAAAACCAGGTCTGCCCAAACAAGATCGCTTTCTTGCAAAGGCGCCACATTCATGTCGATCAGTTTTTTCTCCCAGTTTTCGGGCAGCATCGCGGCCACAGTCAATAAACCCAAAGGTGGATATACCGCTTTTTTTGAGATAAATTTCAATGCATGCTTATAACTCCAAAACGTATCAGGAAATTCCGGGTAAACCAGTAAAATACGCATACAGCTCCTCCTGCTTGTTTGTTTCCCGATATGTTTAGAATGTGAGTTTTTTTAATGTGATATCCTTTGAAAAATATGGCTCTGTATATTTCACGCAAATTTTTTTGAAATAAAAAAGGAGCTCCTCCCATAACATCTGAAAAAAATCCAGTGTCAAATTTTTTCGGCTCCAATCCTTTTACGGGTTTTAAATTAAACTGGGGAAAATCCGGTTTGCATTTTGGCAGCATTGGATTTCCCGATCATTCAGAAAAATGACGGAAATCGAATCGTTCTCCCGAGAAATTCTGTAATAATTATTGCTCTGGTTTTTTTTGCATTCTTTATTACTATTGACCCAGTTGATCAGTCCGTCAATATCCACATCCTCGATCGACGGTTCGTCATTATCGCATTGGCAGAATATCGCCAATTCTTCATCACCCAGCGGATTACCTCTTGTTCCGCTATGCAGGAAAACCCGGATAAAATTCTGCCCCCTGTTCTTTGTACTTTTTTGGTCTGTTCCCATTTTCTTCACCTCAATAATGATTATATCACAAAATGCATCCGATTGACACCCGCAATTTGCGTAGCGTGCAGGTGTGCCCTCCCGGAAGCCTGTCCGAAGCTTTTTTACGGTTCTCAACGCGCATAAAAAATCACCGCCATGGCGTACGGACGGCATTTTTGTTTTATTTGTGTTTTCATTTATGGTAAGGCGGCGGCTGACCTGGTTTTTGCCCCCACATCCGCCGGCTGGGCAGTTCGCTCATAAGGCATACGCCTCCCCACTACTGTGCCTCTCGGATGACTCCGGCCGGACTCACATCTAAACCGCGCCATGCTCGCCGAAAATCTTCGGGTTACGTGGATCGTTTTGCCCGCGGCTGGCATCGACTTTCAACCACAGACCCGCCGCCTTAACCTGATTATAAATCTCCCCCAAAAATGTGTCAATTATACAAGGTTTATCTTTTTGCACAGCGGCTGTTGGTTGATTTATTTTACCCACGTGATATAATAACTATGGCCTGACAGAAAAAGCGCTGCCGGGCAAAAACAGTATTGTTTTACGGTGTATCGTTACGGGGATGTTTTTGGGGAAAATCACATCGGATATACCGCCTGGAATGCGCGTATATTCTCATTTTCCCTGCATCAAAACAATACATGGCCGTAATACGCTATTATTTTTTTCTTTTGAACTGATAAGCGAAAAAAGGAGGTGGTATGCGTGGACGCAGACCCTAAACATAGTCATATACCAAATCATAGCGGCGTGCATACCATCCGGCAAGCATAAGAATGCACACTGCGAAAAAGAAAGGCGGTGCTTGCCATGATAAAGTATTATAAAACAGTTGACGGTTTGCTGGAATGCCAGGCCGCGGCCTGCCCGGGCGCCTGGGTCCATCTTGTCGACCCAACCAAGGAAGAAACAGAAATGGTTTCAAATATGTGCGGCGTCGATCACGATCTGCTGCAGGCGGCGCTCGACGAAGAAGAGCCGCCCCGTATCGAAAGGGAAAAGGAACAGACGCTGATACTCGTCGACATACCCGTTGTCGAGCCGGAAGGCACGACGTTTCTGTACAACACGATGCCGCTCGGCATTATATTGCTCGAAGATATGGTCATCACCGTATGCCTTGAGGAAACGACCATCATCGAGGACTTTATGGAAAACCGGGTACGCGGCTTTGATACGTATAAAAAGACACGGTTCGTGCTTCAGCTTTTGTTCAAGTCGAGTACAAAATTTCTTCAATACCTGCGGCAGATCGAAAAGGTCAGCACCCAAGTCGAAAACGCTTTGCACAAGTCGCTGAAAAACCGGGAGCTTATCCAGATGCTCAAGCTTGAAAAATCTTTGGTGTTTTTTGCGACATCACTGAAAGCCAATGAAATCGTGTTGGAAAAAATGATGAAGACCAATCTGATCAAGCGCTATCCGGAAGACGAGGATCTTTTGGAAGACGTCATCATTGAAAACAAGCAGGCGATTGAAATGTGTACGATATACAGGGATATACTCTCGGGTACGATGGACGCATTTGCATCCGTCATATCCAACAATTTAAATATGGTCATGAAGTTTTTGGCCGCGATCACGATCATCATCGCTGTGCCCACGCTGCTCGCGAGCTTCTGGGGCATGAATGTCGCTGTTCCGCTCGAAAAATCGCCCTTCGGGTTTGCCGCGGTTGTCGGGCTCTCTTTGCTGTGTGCGGGACTGACAGTCTTTATTTTATGGCGGAAAAAGATGTTATAGGAGCGTCATGATGGCTTTATTGAAATATATTTGTGAAGACTGCAAGCACGTGTATGAAGAGCTGACCACCCCTGATAAAAAGCCGGCGTGCCCGAAATGCGCCTCGGACAACACCAAACGGTACTATCAGGGAAAGTGTTATTTTGGCGGCAGAGGTAAAGGCGACAGCTGCAGCGGCGGCAATTGCGCCTGCTGCAAAGGATGTTCCGGTTAGGTTCAATGGAGGCTCTCATGCATGAAGGTCACAGGCAACGGCTGACAAAACGTTTTTTGAACGAAGGCCTCGAGGGGTTTGAGGATCACGAAATACTTGAATTCATCTTGTTTTACGCGATACCGAGAGTGGATACCAACGCCATCGCCCACAGGCTGATCGACACGTTCGGCAGCTTGTCCGGCGTGTTTGAAGCGGACGCAAAGGACTTGGAACAGGTTACGGGCATCGGTAAAAACGCCGCGGCATATCTGAGCATGTTTCCGGATGTGTTCAGGGCCTATCAGCGCAGCAAGCTTGGGCCGCGCCCGTACGTCAAATCGATCAAAGACGCCTGTGAGTTTGCAAGGTCGCTGCTTTTTGGCAAAGCCTATGAACAGTTTTATGTCATCTGGCTCGATACGCAAAACCGCGTGATCCACCACCAAAGGCTCTCTGAGGGCGGCATCAGCGAATCGCCCGTCTATCTCAATAAAGTGGCGGCCGCGGCCCTGAGGCATCATGCCGTCAAAGGCCTGATCGCGCACAACCATCCGGGCGGAAACGTAACGCCGTCAAAGGCGGATATCGATACGACGCATGACATACTGCGCGCACTCAATATGCTGGGTATCGAGCTCGTCGATCATATCATCATCAGCGAAGACGCTTCTTTCAGCTTTCAGGCAGACTCGCTGATGGGCCAGCGCGCGCTGAAACCCAAAGAAGCGTACGCGGCCGAGTATACGGCCGTCAGGCAGCTCGTTTCTGTGCTGGCGGAAAAAGAAAACACTGTATGAACGTATATTTGCGGCACATATCGGCATATCATTCTGACAGGCCGCGTAACGACCTGTTTGTTCCGCTTCAGAATGCGAATACGATACTATTTTTTGGAGGAAGCTATGACGATTACATTTAAGGTGATAGAAAAAGTGGACGCGGAAACGATCTCCCGCATATTGTATATCGAACAGGAGGCGTTTGGCGATGGCGCTCTCAGTGAATATGTCGTTGTGCCTTACATGCGCTACGGCAAGGTCTATGCCGCCGTTGACGAAGAAGACAACATCATCTCGTGCGCGTATTTTATGCGGGACATGGGCGACATCAGCCTGGCCTACATACTCAGCATCGCGACGCTGACCGCCTATAGAGGGCATGATGTGGGCACGGCGCTTTTGAATTACGCGTTTTCGCATATCAAGCGCTTCGGCATCGAAAAAATACAGCTGACCGTTGATCCCGCCAATTTTAAAGCGTTATCCGTATACAGAGAAAAACTTGGGTTTACTGTCGCGGACATCTCAAAAGACGAAGACAGCGCGGGTGACGACAGACTGATCATGACAAAAGATTTATAATGCTGTATATAATTCACAAAATATAAAAAGTCTGTTTACACATTATTCATAACCTTTATGTACAATGAATAGTGTAAACAAGGCAACCAGCATTTATATATATGAAAAGAGCGTTCGAAGGAAACTTAGGCGCTCTTTTCCTTTTGCGCAAAATATTTGAATTGGGCTGTGCCGCACTATATTTTTCTGCTATAATGGGCATAAAAAGAGGTGACTGCATGAGGCTTGATAAGTTTTTAAAAGTTTCAAGGATCATAAAACGGCGCACGGTTGCCAGCGAAGCGTGCGATAAAAAGCGCGTCCTGGTCAACGGAAACCAGGCCAAGGCCGGCAAAGATATTAAAACCGGTGACGAGATCGAAATACGCTTTGGCGCAAACACACTGAAGGTCAGGGTCTTGCAGGTGGCCGAAACGGTGCGCAAGGAAGACGCGGGCGATATGTTCGAAAACATCGAGGAAAAAAGAAATGGCTGAAACATACGTCATCGTGCTTGCCGCGGGAGACGCGCGGCGCATGGGCGAAAACAAAATGTTCATGCGCGTCGGCACCATGAGCGTGCTCGAGCGGTCTCTTGCCGCGTTTGAGCTGTGCGGGTGTTTCGACCGCGTTGTCATCGTCTGCAAAGAAAACGATATGGACAGGACCGGCGCCGTGGCAGAAAAATCGCTCAGCGTTCCGTACACACTCGTCCCTGGCGGAAGCGAGCGGCAGTTTTCCGTTGAAAACGCGCTTCATTCGCTGCGCGGCGCCGCCGGCGATGACGTGGTCGTCGTGCAC
>JAQTSP010000127.1 GCA_028711205.1 Eubacteriales bacterium
GGTCGAACGGCATCAACGGGTCGGACGGCATCAACAGGTCGGACGGCATCAACGGGTCGTACGGCATCAACAGGTCGGACGGCATCAACAGGTCGTACGGCATCAACGGGTCGTACGGCATCAACTGGTCGGACGGCATCAACGGGTCGTACGGCATACTTAACTCTTTCGGGGTTGATTGCGCATTATTTTTTGCAAACAAGCTGCGCACATATAGCATCTTTGGAATAGATGTTGATGAAGGACGCTTTAACGCAGTACAAGGTAATCTTTTTAATTATCTTGACGGATGGAAGCCGACGTTTAACAACCTCAAAGAGTTATACGTAAAATCTGGCGGCGAGTGGGAGAAAACGCCTATTCAAAAGGCTGCAGAGATATCAAAGATTGAAGCTTGGAAAGACATGCCGAAAGTGGCAATAGAGTACATAAAATCCTTACCTGAATATGACGCTAAAATGTTTACCGAAATTACGGGGATTGAATGATATGGACGTTAAAACATTCGCCGCCGATCACGGGTTACAGGACAAAGACATTGTAAATCTCGTAAAATCAGATTATCCAAAGTACGACAAATACCTTCACAGCAAGGTCAAACGCCCGGATGATTACGGTATTAAACTGCTGGACAGCGCCGAAGAAATGCTAAGAGAAACAATAGGCGCGAACCCGCCAGCGCCGCACAGATCAGACAAGCGCCGTAAGCCTTGCCGTATACAATGCAGGTTATCCAAAGCGGACTTTAAGCGGTTGCAACAGGCAATAAAAGCAGATGGATATGACACTATACAGGCGGGAGTATCACAGATTATCAGAAACTATTTGAAAGAGAGGAAAGAATCATGAATGAAGTCGATTTGAATTCGTTTGTTGAGTGGGTGCGCGAGAAAAAGAACAGATATATATCGATTGAAATCGGCGCTTCCGATAACAACGATAAAATTAAGGTTTGGGCATATGATTATGGTTTGCAGGCGGGGCAGTTTGTAGACAGCGTTAGCGAGATCGATTTGGAAAAACGCCATCTTGATGATTTAAAAGCCAAAGCTGACGAATACGAACGAGCGCTTAAAACTGCCGGGCAAATACACCCTATTATGCAAGAAGCATTAAAGCCGTTTGCGCCCGAGAAAGAAGAGGCGTTATGAAAATATATGAAGCAATAGAAAGTGGCATACCTCTCTTAAAATCCCATGAATGGGAGCAGGACAGGTTACACATATCAGACCTCGGTGTACCTTGTGACGGATGTCCGCGCCAATTATGGCTAAGACTTCACGGCGCGAAGGAAAGACCGCTACGATTGGGCGAATTGCTGATGTTCGACGCGGGGCAACGGATCCACGACCGCATGGTACAGGCCTTGGAGTTGGGCGGCTTGCAGGTGATTGACAGCGAGAAGCCCGTGAGCCTTGACGGATTGACCGGGCGGTATGATGTGAAGCTATGCGACGGTAGCAGAACAATTATAGCAGACTTTAAGACCGTGCGCGGCGCGGCGTTTCAATATCTGGTTGAGCCGAAGCCATCAAATATAGCGCAGGTTTTAGGCTATACCACCGCAGAGGACGCAGACGGCGCGGCAATCATTTACATTGACCGCGAAGGGCAGAACGGCGTGAGAGTATTCGAAATTGACCGCAACGATGAAGAAGTATATGCCAACGTCGCAAAGTTAAAAGAGATTGCTTCCGGTGAAATGCCGCCCATATTAAAGCCGATACTCGAACAGGTTGAGCGCAAACAGTTTATAACCATCTATCTAAAGCAGCCTTGGAACTGTGACTACTGCCGGTATCAGGACGTTTCCTGCGACGGCGCATTGCCGCCCGACCTTCGAGGAAAGGAAATCGCCGGGCGTGTTAAAGATGGGAAATACGAGCCGGAAAATGACAAATATACGGCGATTGTGGAGGGGTTGTTAAATGTCTGATAACTTACGTATTTACGAAGCCGTTCGCAAAGTACCGCCAGAGGCACAGAAAGAAATCAAAGGCGGCAGATTAAGCGGCATGACCGATATCAACCCTATGTGGCGTATTAAGGCTCTGACGGAGCAGTTCGGGCCTTGCGGTATAGGGTGGACGTATGAGCCGGTAGGACGTGAGTTTCGCGAAGGTTCTGATGGTCAAGTTGCCGTTTTCCAAGATATCCTTCTGCGCTATAAAGACGGTGATAAATGGAGCGAACCAATCCCCGGAACTGGCGGCTCGATGTTTATTGCAAAGGAAAGATCGGGGTTATTCACGAGCGACGAATGTATCAAAATGGCAACTACGGACGCAATTAGCGTTGCGGCAAAAGCACTGGGTATCGGTGCTGATGTGTACTGGAATAAGGACAAAACGAAGTACGTAAAACCTGAAAAGGCAGACGAAGAAGAACCCGCTGAATTTGTCGCGCAGCTTGAAGCAGAAAATGAATTTAAGGGAAAATGGGAAGCCGCAGGATATAAAAATGGACAGCTCGCGCCGACATTTGAAAAGAAATACGGCGTAAAGCTTGACGATGCACCATCATCACTGATACGCAAGGCGATAAAGGATTTTGACGCGAAACAGAAGGAGAAAAGCGAATGAACATATGGCACGGAATCGGCAATATCACAAAGGACTTGGAGCTAAAAACAACGCCCGGCGGTAAATCTGTCGTCAGTTTTACAATCGCTATAAATCGCGGGTTTGGTGACAAAAAAGAAACTGATTACATATCCTGCGTTGCGTGGGAATCAAAGGCAGAAAACCTATGCAGATATATGAGCAAGGGCAAAAAGATAGCCGTCGAAGGACGCTTACAAGTGCGCTCATATGACGGAAGCGATGGAAAGAAGCGATATGTAACCGAAGTTGTATGCGGGAATATCGAATTTATATCACCTATGAGCGAAAGTGAGCCTGAATGGAAACAGGAGAGACGCAAGCGCGAATCAGAAAAAAGCTCATTTGACGATGAAAATGATTTTGAACCACTGGACGATGAGAGCTGTCCGTTTTGAGAAGCGCAAGAACAAAAGCCTGTGACATATCACCAAAGGTAAGACAAGCGGTAGGAGAGCGCGATAACTGGACATGCATCATATGTCATAGACCAGGTATCCCAAACGCGCATTACGTACCAAAAGGGGGGCATGGTGGCTTGGGCATAGAGCAAAACATAGTAACCCTATGCCCTGACTGCCATCACATGTATGACAACGGATATAACAAAGATGTGAATTTGCGCGAGAAAATGGGCGAGAAAATTAAGGCGTATTTGGATGAAAAATATCCGGGATTTCCGGACGAGAAGAGGATTTACAGGCGATGGGCATAAGATGCCCTTTAAGAAACTAATGCATGGAGGGAATAGTTGTGAAAGCTGAGTTAAAAGAAAAGTTAATCGACGAGGTTCGCGCATATCTGGAAACCATCAAATATGATTACCGTGTTGACGTTGAAGAAATAGAAAAAGATTTCACCGCATACTGGAAAGCATATTCTAAGCTCGAAAAACATCAAGGGGTATGCGTACACACGGAAAACGAAATTCACTTAAACGCGAACTACTTTCTGCCAGTGATTGCAGACAAGCCTAATAGCGACATCAAAATTGTCGACGCTGGCGATTGCTTTTACGTCAAAACAAAAGGGATTAACAAGACGTGGTTTTGCATGATTAAGAAAAACTTTTTCATGTTTGGCGCGTAAATACCCCGAGTACGCGCAACGCCAAAAGGAGCCAACATGATTGTTGAAGTAGACGGACAAATAACATTATCACCATATGAAAACGTCATGGTGATACCGTTCAAGAGCCGCGAGAAAGCCGCGAAAGCGATAGAGGGAACGGCAGAGGCTAAGCATCCGGTTATATGCGATATCAAACAAAAACGGCCTAAGCGATCACTCAATGCGAACGGATATTGTTGGGCGCTTATCGGAGAAATCGCCGAAAAACTGAACATATCAAATGACGTTGTTTACGAAAAAATGCTACAAGACTACAGCAAAGCTTACACGTATATGATAGTAAAGCCCGAGGCGATAGATCAAATCAAGTCCACTTTGCGCGACGCTCACATATATGCCTATGAGATCGGTAATGCGGATGTAAACGGTAAAGACGGTATACAGCTGCAATTATACTATGGCAGTTCTACATTTGATACAAAGCAATTTAGCAGACTATTGGATGGAATTATAAGCGAAGCGGAAGAGTTAGGGATTGACACTATAACCGAAAAAGAAAAACAATCATTGCTTGATGAATGGAGTAAAAAAAATGGGTAAATTTTATGACATCACAGGAAAAAAATACGGAAGATTAACAGTATTAAAAAGGGTTCCTAATTTATCCGAAAGAACAACACGCTGGCTATGCCAATGCGATTGCGGCAAGCTACATGAGGTCAATAAAAATAATCTTATAAATGGAAAAGTAAAAAGTTGCGGATGCATGGCTTTAGAATTAATGATCGGAAATAAATATCGGGAAACACACAAACAATCATATACACGGCTTTACTATATTTGGCAAGGTATGAAGCAAAGGTGTTATTACGAAAAAGAACCTTCATATCTTTATTATGGCGCATGTGGAATAACCGTATGCGATGAATGGAAGAATTTTGAACCTTTTTATAGATGGGCTTTAAAAAACGGATATTCAAAAGATCTAACAATTGATAGAAAAAACAACTCTAAGGGTTATTCTCCCGAAAACTGTCAATGGGCTACGGTTATAGAGCAAAACAGAAATAAAACAAATACACATTATATAACTTTTAACGGCGAAACCCGATGTCTTTCCGAGTGGTGTAGCCGATTGAGAATACCAAAAAGCACTGTTATAAATAGACTTAATCGGGGCTGTTCTGTCAATCAAGCATTAAATGCAAGCTATAAAAAGAGAGATCATTAGGCATTGAGACACGCACACCGGCAGAGGTTGAAAGCCTTATGAGTAGTTGGGATAAGGCAGTAAAAAAACGTGAAGAAAAGCAGGAGGATAAAAACGATGTGTGATTGCCAACAAAAGACAATGGATAAATTCAAGGAAATGTACCCCGAAGCCACGGGCATAACAGGTCAATATGAAATACTTTCAGGTCAGGCATATTCCGTGGTGAAGGTACAAATGCCCGGCAAGAAAAAGCCAAAAGAGGTTTTGCTATTGCACTCATATTGCCCGACATGCGGCAAGAAATATCAGGAGGATGATAAATAAATGAATACAAAAACAGGCGAATTACTATCAGCGAAATTATATGCAGAAATGAAAAAGAACGACCCGGAAAGAGCGGAGACTTTTAAGGCTGTACCCGATGAACTTGAAAATACTGCGATGGAAGAACTCAAAAACCGCGATAGGGCGATCGTTGATCTAAAAAAGAGCACTCCGCTTACGAAGTGGGCGAACGAGCAGAACGCAAAAAAGCATATCAATAAACGCCGTATCAAAAACAAGATGGCAAAAGCGAGCCGAAAACAAAATCGAGGCAAATAAACAGGAGGTCTAGCTATGTCTGATGTTTTAAGATGGCAGACAGTTAAAACACGCAAAGATCACAAATGCCCGCTATGCGGTAGATTAATTCCAAAAGGCTCATTTATGGTGGTTGCGGCATGGGCTGATGGCGGTTCGGTATTTAGTGATCGGTTTTGCATTCCATGTGAACGGTACTGGAAAGAAGAACTTAATAGTGAGGAAGTTTATTTTGATGGAGAGCTCATATACGGAGAGGACAAGGAAACATGGGACAAGATTAGGCGAGAAGTGGAGGCCTAACTGCGGCTTATAACAAGCGTATGGGAAAAGCGGGGGATTAATCATGGCATGGGATGATCGTTTTCAAGGTGAAGCTACGGAACCGCCTATATGGGGCTGCTGCTCATACTGCGGCAATCCAATCCATGTAGGCGAAACATACCGGCAATGCGGCGATGACGCGATATGTCATAGCTGTGAAAAGAAATACGCATGGGACTTATTTCTTGAAGAATCTGAACGGCACAGCGCGTCGATGTACGACATTAACGAACGCGAAAGAGAGGCGAACGGAGCATGATTATCTTTATCAAAGGCGGCTACAAGGCGGTATGCGAGAATTGCGGACGCGTGATTGATGATTACGCCGATACACGCAATCAGGCTAAAGAAATCGCCGCGAAATACGGCTGGGCGCGCGGCAAAGACGGAGAGTATTACTGCCCGAAATGCGCTTTTTATATGGAGGATGATGATGTTACTAGCGATTGACCCCGGCGATAAGCAAAGCGCATATGTTGTCATGGACGAGTACAGCCCTGTACACTTTGACATTATTCCAAACGCGCAGCTGCTTGAACGCTTTTATGCGGAAGGTTATGCGTTTTACGATCACTTAGCAATAGAAATGATTGCAAACATGGGTATGCCAGCAGTTGGCGCGACATTGTTTGAAACAGCGTTCTGGGTAGGCCGGTTTTGGGAGGCGTCCGATTCTCCGCGAAGGAAACTTATCTACCGCAAAGACGAAAAAATGAATCTATGCGGCTCCATGCGAGCGAAGGACGCAAACATACGTCAAGCCTTAATAGACCGATTCGGTATCGTCGGCAAAAAGAAAACGCCCGGTTGGTTTTACGGCTTTAAGTCTGACATCTGGTCGGCCTACGCAGTTGGGGTAACATATCTGGACGCGCTGAACGGCGATTACACCATAAAGGAGATATAGCAGATGCTCGAACTCAACGCCATCTACAACATGGATTGCATGGAAGGTATGAAGCAGATACCGGATAAGTATTTTGAATTAGCGATTGTCGATCCGATTTATGGTGATGTAAAAGCTGGTGGATATATGACGGGAAGATCTGCGGGAGGCGTCGGGCCTCACCCAAAATACAACTATGAGATATGGAAACAGGAAAAGACAGGATCTGATTATTTTCAAGAATTGTTCAGGGTGTCAAAAAATCAAATCATATGGGGAGGAAATTATTTCGCTGCAGAGATCTGTCGCGATAGCCCGTGCTGGATTGTGTGGGATAAGTGCAACGGAAGTACAAAATGGGCAGATTGTGAACTTGCATGGACGAGCTTTGACAGAGCCGTAAGATTATTTCGGTTTATGTGGAACGGCATGATGCAGGGCCAAAGCATTACAAATGGTCAATTCGTGCAGGGGAACAAGGCATTGAACGAAAAGCGTATCCATCCAACACAAAAACCAGTGATGCTTTACAAGTGGCTACTTCAAAATTTTGCGACTTCAGGCGACAAGATTATCGACACGCACGGTGGAAGCTGCAGCAGCGCGATTGCCTGTTATGATATGGGGTTTGACTATGTGGTGTTTGAAAAAGAAACCGCATACTACGACGCAGCATGTAAGCGGATAGAGCAACACAAAGCGCAAATGAGATTTAACTTGGAGGTATAACATGCAATATATAGCATCATTATCATACGGAAACTCTAAATTGACATGTGAGGTTTAACAAATGAAATCTACATTTAAAAGCAAAGTGTATACAGACCGCCCGGAGTATGCGGGTTT
>JAQTSP010000128.1 GCA_028711205.1 Eubacteriales bacterium
GATCGTATGTGCTCATATAATATCGGGTATGCTTGCTGCCTGTGCAGGGATTATGCTGAGCGCACGAATGGGGGCGGCTACGATAGATATCGGCGATGACTGGATGCTGTTTTCATTTGCTGCGCCAATTATCGGTGGAACGCGGCTGGCTGGCGGCAAAATTAGTGTTGCAGGTACGGTAGTGGGTGCGATAATTTTAGCGTCGATGGAAAATGGGCTGGTACATCTAAATATCGACATTTATTGGATGGAATTAATCAGGGGTATTGTCATACTACTGGCAGTTCTTATTGATACGCTCAGAAATGCCAGAAGATATGGAGGGCAAGTGTCATGATTAAACAGACGAATACTGAGACGGTTCTGGAACTGATCAACATATCGAAATCTTTCCCTGGTGTAAAGGCGCTTGATAATGTGAGTTTAAAATTAAAAAAAGGCTCTGTTTTAGCGCTGGTGGGAGAAAATGGAGCAGGGAAATCTACACTGATAAAAATTATTACGGGTGTATTTAAACCGGATGGTGGAGAAATACGATTACATGGGCAGGAGGTTCGGTTTGACAGCCCGCATGACACCTTTGCAAAGGGAATCAGCGTGGTACATCAGGAACGCAATCTGTGTGATACATTTACCGTGACAGAAAACATGTTTTTGGAACGCATAACGGAAAAATCGACTGAAATTATCAATATTAAGCACTACCATTGCGAAGCGCAAAAGTATTTGGATATTGTAGGGCTTAATGTTTCTCCCACGGATAGTGTGGATTCTCTCAGATCCGGGCAGCAGCAGCTTCTAGAGATTGCCCGAGCGCTTTCTTCAGATGCAAAGATCATCATGTTGGACGAACCTACCGCTTCTATATCAATAAACGAAGCTGAAGTATTGCTGAAAACCGTCGAGAATCTGAGGGATCAAGGCTATTCTATTATATTTGTAAGCCATAAGCTTGAAGAAGTATTTCGTATTGCCGATAATATCTGCGTTATACGGGATGGAAAAAATGCCGGTGAATCGTCAGATTTTGACAGAGAAGAACTTATTTTTCGAATGGTCGGACGCGCAGAAAGCAAAAAGATTTACCCGGTACGAGACAGAACCGACTGTGAAGTGGTACTGGAAGCAAAAGAGATTGTCAGTCGGGAGAATCCGTCGCCTTATTCATTCAAACTACATCGCGGGGATATTTATGGCTGGTATGGGCTGGTAGGAGCCGGAAGGACGGAGCTTGCTCAGGAATTGATAGGGATAGATCCGGTTACAAGGGGTGCCATAGAAGTCGGCGGAAAAAAAGTGTCCATCAAGAATCCTAAGGAGGCACTTGAAAAGTATGGGATTGTGTATATCAGTGAGAACCGGAACGAAGAAGGGGTATTTGTTACGCATGATATTGTAACGAACATTAGCTCGTCGATAATTAAGAAAATAAGCGGCATACTTGGTTGGGTTAACAGAAAAAAAGAATGTACGCTGGCTAATAAATATATTGATATGCTTCAAATTAAAACGCCAAGTTTGCAGCAGTATGTTGTTAATCTTAGCGGTGGCAATCGGCAGAAGGTGAGCGTGGCGAAGGGCTTGGCGACCGATCCGCAGATCGTGATTATAGATGAACCAACCGTGGGGATCGATATTAAAACAAAAGACGAGATACATGATATCATATGGAAACTTGCGAATGATGGCATTTCAATTATATTGATATCCTCTGATTTAAATGAAATGGTACGCCTGGCTGACAGGATAACGGTATTCAACAATTTTAAGATATGTGCGCATTTAAGCAATACAAAGGACTATACCGAGATGAGTAAAAAAATAATGCGACACATTCTTGACCATAAGAGGCAATGATTTGTGCTCAACATTAGCACAAAATAAATATATGAGGAGGGAAACATGGAAAAAAAAGTTGCTCTATTATTGGTTTGTCTTCTGATGATTGCATGCGTTTTTGGAGCATGTGATCAAACGACAGAAGATACGACCCAGACAGAGGAGTCCGAAACAACGGTATCGACTACGGAGGCAACGACAGAGACGGCAACGGAGACGGCGACTGAAGAAGGGTATGTGTTTGCATTTGTTGAGGCTGCGGTGCATCCGTATTATGCGCCATTCCCGGATGCTGTAGAGACGGCAGCCGAAGATTTTGGTATTCCTGTACCAACAATACAGGCGCCCAGCGATTTTGTGCAGGAAGACCAGAATACGATTCTTGACGCAATAATTGCACAGGGCGTAGACGGCTTAGCGATGCAGCCATCTGATGCTGTGGCAGCAAATGAGAAGATTTCCGAGATAGTAGCGATGGGCATACCTGTTGTTGGCTTTGGCGGGGCGCCGGCGGAACCAACGGATATGACTTTCTGCCTGGCTACTGACGTGGCTCAATCGGCATATGAAGGCACTATTGCTCTGATTGATGCAATGGGTGGTTCAGGAAATGTCGTGCATCTGGCAGGACAACTGGGCGATGTGAATACTGTAGCGCGTATGGAAGCCGTTGAGCAAGCATGTGACGAATATCCGGATGTAACTTTGTTACAGACGATAACGGATGTGGATGAGACAGAAGCCGCGCAAAACGCAATCAACAACCTGTTGGCATCTTCGGAGGACGAAGTAGACGGAATAATTGCTACAGGCTACAATCAGTCCGTCGCAGTGGCAACGACTTTTACACAGCGCCAAGAGAACAGGATAAAATCAATAGGCTGTGATACGGACGATGTTGTTCTTCAGGCGATTAGGGATGGTTACATGACCGGTACGATGTCACAGAATCCATGGGGACAGGCTTATCTTTGTACTTATGCGCTTAAGTTATTTGCCGATGGATACACATGGGCAGATGATGACGTATTTTTTGTGAACAGCGGATTCTATCTATTAAGCCAGGATAACGTTGATAACGCCACCGAACTGGCAGCAGCAGCTACGGAGGAACTAATAGCCTCTTTTGAAGGCTATTTCGTCGCTCCGTAATTTCATTTCGCGTATGCCCGCCGGACAGTTGCTGCAAAACCGGCGGGCATATACTATTTTTATTCTCGCAAAAAAATGTTAGCTTGTCAAGCCTTATACAAGGAGCAGGTTATGAAAATGTTTGTATATTTACTAGATCTGAAAGACGACAAAGAAAAGATGCGCTGTTATCTTAAACGGCATAAAGAAGTTGAGCCGGCGGTTCCTCAAAAACTAAAAGAGCTCGGCGTATTGCATAGCCGGGTCTGTCGCCTTGGAACGCGACTTGTCAATGTTCTTATCACCGAGGATTCCTTTCGCCCGGAGGATATTGCAAAATATACTGATAACGCCACCTGCAAAAAGTGGGACGATGAAATGATGACTTATCAGCAAAAAGCGCCATGCGCCGCAGAGGGCGAATGGTGGGCGCTGACGGAAACGGTTTTTATGTGCGATACGATAGGAATAGGATCATAATATTGGAGCGTTTTATGGATAGAATCGCATTGGTGACAGGCGCTGCCAAAGGCATAGGCAAGGCGATTGCACAGACGTTGGCAAAGGAAGGTATAGCGGTAGCCATGCTGGATATTGATCAACATAGTGTCACAAATGCCGCCGAAGATATGTGTAAAGCCGGTTTGAAGGCCTTGCCTGTAAACATTGATCTTTCGGACTCTGCTCAAATCAGGGCTGCGGTTGATAAGGTCGTATCTGAACTGGGTTGGCCGGATACTATTGTAAATAATGCGGGACTGGCGCTGGGAACGCCTTTGAGAATGTATCTGAAAGCGAATGGAATCAGGTATTTGCTATCAATTTAAAGGCAAGCTTTCTATTAATACAGGCACTGATACCTAAAATGGTTGAAAAGCAATTCGGAAGAATCATTAATATTTCCTCTATGGCCGGGGTAATGGGCTCAGAAAACGCAGGATGTCATTACTGCGCTTCCAAAGCGGGCACGATAGGGCTTGTGAAGTATCTCTCAAAACGATATGCCCGAAACGGCATTACGGCAAACGCTATTGCTCCAGGACCGATCGATTCGGAAATGGTACGTGGGTTGGGACAAGAGACATACAGCAATCTGCTCAGTAGTATGCCTATGCGTAAACTGGGAACGCCCGACGATATTGCGGCCGCTGTGGCGCTGTTGGCCTCGGAAAAAGGCGGATTTATTACGGGAACGGTGCTGGAAATCAGCGGTGGCCAAATTGTTATCTGATCGGGCAAAAGAGGTGTTTATGAGTATCATAGACAGATTCAGGCTGGATGGTAAAAAAGCATTTGTCACAGGCGCATCCAAAGGCATAGGGAAGGGATACGCCGTTGCTCTTCTGGAAGCAGGCGCGGATGTTGCGATTATTGCGCGGGATTATGAAGCAACGAAAAAAGCAACCGAGGAAATCGCGGTTAAAGGCAGCAAAGTCATTCCTATCGGTGGCGACGTGTCCAAACCGGAGGATGTACAGCGCATGCTGGCAATGATTTTGGATGAATTTGGTACGATTGATATCGCTGTTAATAACGCCGGCATCTGCATTAATAAAAGTACTGAAATGATGACGCTGGATGAATGGCAGCATGTTATGGACGTCAATCTGACAGGCGTATTTCTCGCCGCAAAGGGTGCGGCAGAAGTCATGATCAAAAACGGGGGCGGGTCTATTATCAACACATGTTCGATGGCGGCGCACATTATACCCGAGCCGCAGTATCACTGCGCATATAGCGCGTCCAAGGCGGGCTTGCTGCATTTTACAAAATCGCTGGCAGCGGAGCTGGCGCCGTACAATATTCGTGTGAATTGCATCAGCCCTGGTTATACGGTTACAGAGCTGACTAAAGACGTTATAAAGCCAAGTTGGTACGAAAGAGTGCCTATGCATAAGGTGGGATCACCCGAGGATCTTCAAGGAGCGCTTCTTTATTTTGCCAGCAGTGCATCCGCATACACGACGGGCGAGGATCTGCTGGTAGACGGCGGGTTTTGCTGTTGGTGAGGATAAATAGCCAAGAGGTCTTGAATATGAATATGGCAGATAAATTAAGTATTAGAGAAAAAAAAGCACTTGTGACGTGTGCAGCGAAAGGCATCGGTAGAGAATATGCCATTGCATTAGCACAGGCAGGCGCGTACGTAGCCGTGGTAGATAAGCATTTTGAAGCGGCCAAGCTGATAGCAGAACAAATTGAAAAGTGTGGTGGCAGGTCAATAGCAATTGGCGCAGATATTTCTATCGAGACAGAGGTCAGCGAAATGATGGAACAGCTGATGATAGCATTCGGGGAAATTGATATTGCCGTTATTTACACAGATAATTGCATTGCGAAGTCCATCATGGAGACGTCGCTGGAAAAGTGGCAGGGTGCTATTCGTATTAACCTCACAAGCATGTTTGTGACTGCAAAGGCGGTGGGGATGGTGATGATCAAGCAGGGATTCGGCTCTATTATTAATACGTCTTCTTTGGCAGGCTATGTTGTTTCTGAGCAGCCTCAGGCTGCTTATAATACCGCCAAGGCAGGTATACTGCATCTCACACGGTCGTTGGCAGCGGAATGGGCGCCGTATAACGTACGCATTAACAGTATCAGCCATGGATACATGGATTGTGAAATACGCGGCCGCGATGATGCAAAGCATTTACTGGAACGTATACCCATGCAAAGAATGGGCAAACTGGAAGAGCTTCATGGTGCGCTCATATACCTGGCGAGTGACGCTTCAACATACACAACAGGGATTGACATTCTTGTGGACGGAGGTTTTCGCTGCTGGTAGATGGAAAATAAAGATGTTAATTGGGAGTTTTACCACTGTGATACCAGAAAATGAGGGGAAATAATGGACAGAGAATTTGAAGGACAAATCGTGGCGGTAACAGGAGCGGCCAGCGGTATAGGGTTAGAAACTGTAAAAGAATTTACTCAAAGCGGTGCGAAAGTCGTTGCACTTGATATTAACGGCCGGCGATTAGAAAAACTGACGGCAGAGGTGAGTAAAGATGGCTTTAATATTGTCCCAATGGGCTTGGACATCACAAGCGAGAATGATGTAGCTTCATGTTTTGCGGCAATCAAGGAGAAGTTTGGCCGGCTTGACGTTCTAGTCAATAGCGCAGGTATTATCACGTTTGTGAAGATGGACAAGTTGGATAGCGTTACATGGGATAAGGTAGTAAACATTAATATGCGGGGTACATTTTTCTGCAGCCGTGAGGCAGCCGCCATTATGAAGGAACAGAAAAGCGGGGCAATCATTAACATTTCAGCGGGCGCCGCTAAGACCGGCGGAATCAATCCGTCGGCAAGTTACATTGCTTCAAAAGGCGGTATAAACAGCCTTACGTTTCATTTTGCGGCACAATTGGCGCCGTTTGGTGTGCGTGTGAATGCTATTTGTCCAGGGCCAATAGATACGCCCATGATGGATGCACAAGTCAGCTTGCCTGGTATAAAGGGAGACGGGAAGTCAAGCGTGGTAAAGTCGGTACCTCTTGGGCTCGGATATCCGGAAGACATCGCCTATGGCGTCATGTTTCTGGCATCCAATGTTAGAGCGCGTTATATAACGGGCGAGATTTTGGACATTAATGGTGGGCTGTTCATGGATTAATAAAAACACAACAGGAGAAAAGCAAGTGCTAAGTAACAAAAACCTTAAAGAGATCTATAAGAATATGAGCCGTATGCGGTGTTTTGAGGAAGCCGCGTCAAGGCTTTATAAGGAAGGGCTTGTAACAGGATCACTGCACCCGTATATCGGCGAGGAAGCGATTGGCGCGACGGCGATGCAGCTTATGAAAAAAGGCGATATGTTTACGAGTACGCACCGCGGATTAGGACACTGTGTTGCATGCGGCATGGATATAAACGCGATGATGGCCGAGCTTTTTGGCAAGGCGACAGGTATCGGCGGCGGCAAGGGCGGTTCAATGCACATGTTTGATCTGGAGAAGGGCAACCTTGGCACCAACGGCATCGTCGCAGGTGGAACGTCCATCGCCGTGGGTGCCGCGCTGACTGCGAAGGAACTAAAAAAGACGGACGCGGTGGTTTTCTGCTTCTTTGGCGAAGGCGCATCCAACGAAGGAGTCATACATGAAAGCATGAACCTGGCGGCGGTCTGGAAGATTCCGGTGATATTTGTTTGCGAAAACAACCTATATGAGGTGTTTACGACCGCGAAAGAGAGCTGTTCCGTACAGGATATCTCAGCGCGCGCCGCAGGCTATGGCATGCTAGGCGAGACGGTGGACGGCAACGATGTACTGGGCATCGAGCCGGCTTACAGGGCGGCTATCAAACGTGCCCGCGCGGGAGAGGGACCATCACTGATCGAGTGCAAGACGTACCGGTGGAGCGGTCATTGGCCGGGTGACGTGTATTCGTACGGCGGCTATCGTACGACTGAAGAGGTTGATGAATGGAAAGAGAAATGTCCGATTAAAAGGCTGAGCCGATATCTTGTGGA
>JAQTSP010000129.1 GCA_028711205.1 Eubacteriales bacterium
AAGGATGGGTCGCTGGCGCTCGGTGCGTCAAAATGGCAGACGATCAGAAGGGTGAGCATGCCGACAGCAAAGTCCGGCATCATTGCGGGCATCGTGCTTGGCATCGGAAGAGCGGTCGGCGAGACGATGGCCATCATTCTTGTTGCGCGCAACACGGCGATCATACCGGCGTCGATATTCCAACCTGTCAGGACAATGACGGTCAACATCGTGCTCGAAATGGGGTACGTTGTGAACGGGTCGACGCATTATCACGCGCTGTTCGCGACGGGCATCGTGCTGTTCGTGTTCATTATGATCATCAATGCGGTGGTCAACATGCTGAATAGAAAGAGGGTGAAAGCATGACGGCAAACGACAGGTGGAGCAGCAAGGAGATGATACTGCAATACAGGGCGCGGCAAAAACGTCGGCAGGCGATTGCATACGCCTTCATGTACCTTGCCGCGGCGTTTGCGGTGGCAACGATGCTGGCCATCATCGGGTTCATATTCACGAAAGGCATTTCGGAGATCAGCTGGGAGTTTTTGACCTCGGATGTTCATGACGCGGGCAGGGAAGGCGGCATACTGCCGATCATCATCAACACGCTGTATCTCGTGGGGTTGGGGCTGCTGTTTGCGGCGCCTTTATCGGTGCTTGCCGCGATATACATGACGGAATATTCGAAGCAGGGCATACTGATAAAAATCATACGGTATTTTACGTCGAATCTTGCCGGCATACCATCTATTATATTCGGCCTGTTCGGGTTCATGTTTTTTGCAAAGATACTGGGCTGGAGCTGGTCGCTTCTCAGCGGCTCCGCAACGATCGCGATCGTGATACTTCCGACACTGATCAGGACGTCAGAAGAGGCGATACTGACGGTGCCCGCCGGATATAAGGAAGGTTCGCTGGCGTTGGGAGCGACGAAGTGGCAGACGATGGTCAAGGTCGTGATCCCCACTGCGTCGCCGGGCATCATCAACGGCATCATACTCGGTATGGGCCGGATCGTCGGCGAGACCGCGGCGCTGGTCTTCACGCTGGGAAGCGGTACGGATATTGCAAGCAGCCTGATGTCGTCCGCGCGGTCGCTGTCGCTCCACCTGTTTATACTGGCAAATGAAGGGATATCGACATCAAAGGCGTACGCAACGGCCACCGTGCTGATTGTGATCGTATTGATACTCAATCTGATCGCGGGATGGTTCGGGAAAAGGATCAACAGATATAAGGACGCGAGGTAATAATAATGGAAACAGTCATGCTGGATACGGGGATTTCTGAACGCGGGGACATGCAAAAGAGCAGGGTCAAAGTGGGCATCAAAAAGCTTGACTTGTTTTACAGCGATTTTCAGGCGCTCAAAGATGTCAATATGGATATAGAGGAAAAGAAGGTGACGGCGCTGATCGGCCCGTCGGGGTGTGGGAAGTCGACGTTTTTGAGGTGCATCAACCGTATGAACGACCTGATACCCGGCTGCAAAGTGACAGGTGATATTTTGATCGACGGGACGGATATATACAAAGAGAATATCGATGTGGCATACCTCCGAAAAGAAGTGGGTATGGTTTTTCAAAAGCCGAATCCGTTTGAGCTCTCTGTATTTGACAACATCGCCTACGGCCCGCGGACGCACGGGCTTCGGGATAAAAAAAAGCTGGAGATTATCGTCGAACGAAGCCTAAGACACGCGGCGCTCTGGGATGAGGTGAAAGACCGGTTAAACAAGACCGCCATGGGGCTTTCAGGCGGACAGCAGCAGCGGCTTTGTATCGCGCGGGTGCTCGCGGTAGAACCGTCCATTGTGCTGATGGATGAACCGACGTCCGCGCTTGACCCGATATCCACAGGAAAGATCGAGGATCTGATCGCGGCACTCAAGAACGATTATACGATCATCATCGTGACGCATAACATGCAGCAGGCGGCGCGCGTGTCCGACTATACTGCGTTCTTTCTGCTCGGCGATATGATTGAGATGGGGCCGACGACGCGGGTCTTTCAGCTTCCCGGAGATAAGCGGACAGAGGATTATATCACGGGCCGGTTCGGCTGATGAAATAGAAGAAGGAGGCATGGGTTATGACGCGTATGGAATATGATCATCATCTGAATGAACTCAAGCATGAGATCATCAGAATGAGCTCGCTGGTTGAAGAGCTGCTGGCCAAGTCGATGAAGGCGCTTGTCGAGCAGGACATCGAAGAAGCTGAAGAAATTATCGAAAGTGACGATGTGATAGACGATCTGCAAAATGCGATCGAGGAGCAGTGTATCACACTGATCGCGACGCAGCAGCCGCTCGCGGGCGATCTGCGGATCATCTTTGCCGCGATCAAAATGGCCACTGACCTGGAGCGTATTGCCGATTACGGCGTTGGTATCGCAAAAACGGTCATCCGCTTGAAGGACGAGGAGTATATCAAGCCGTTGATCGATCTGCCGCGCATGACGGATATTGCGTGCGAGATGCTTAAGAAAAGCGTTCAGGCGTTTGCAAACAAAGACGTGGACCTGGCGATGTCGACCGCCAAAATGGACAACAAACTCGACCAGCTTTTCCGCCAGATCTACAGAGAACTGCTGACATATGTCATGGAAAGCCCGAGGCATATCAATCAGATGATGTCGTTTGTGCTGATTGCCCGGTATCTTGAAAGAGTCGGCGACCACATCACGAACATATGCGAGTGGATCGTCTATAACGCGACGGGGAAAAGGCTCGATCTGGATTAATAAATAAACATGCCGCGCTTTGGGGAAAGATATAATATAGCTTAAAAAGGCGGGGTGCGGTATGGATATTTCAATGATTATTGTGCTTGGGCTACCCGTACTGTATGCGACGGGCAGCCTGAAAAAAATCGTTGCCAATACGGGAGTGGGCGGCCGATGTTTCGTGCTGTATTTTGTATGCACGGCCGCGCTGTCGTTTTTGCCGGCGGTGACGATTACACAAAACGTGTCGCTGAATCTTGCCGGTACGTTTTTTTGTATCGCGCCCGCCGTATATCTTACTCTCATAAAAGCATACACATGCCGGTTTTATATCGCGTTTGTACTGACAACGTTTGTATCCGTCGTATCTTCGTTGATATTCACATATACACCCGCGTATCTGCCATATCTGGTTATCGGCATCGTTTCTATTGGCGCACTTATCTTCTTTAAAGCGCGCGCGCCTGTTTTTGCGCCCGTTTTGACTGGCGTATTCAGCGTTGCCGGCAGCATGATGCAGCTCTGTACCGATATGTATATGACCCCATGGCTTGACAGCCTGGGCACGGCGTCTGTCAGTCTTGTCATATGCCTCGTAGCCGCCTATCTTGTGACACGGCGGCGCGGCAGGCATGCCGCGAACAGGCGGGCGGACATCGTGCCGGCGCAGACAGAGAACAATAAAGTGTAGCGCTCCGCCAAAAAATAAGATATAATAGCCCGAACAAAGAAGAGGTTTGTGATTTTGTTTGAGGTAAAAAGCGTTGAACACGGCAGCCCATCAGAGCGCTGCGGCATAAGGCCAGGCGATAAGATCGTTTCTGTCAATGGTGAGCCGCTGATCGATTATATCGATTATGTTTATTTTTCTTCGAAAAAAAAGCTAAAACTTGCGTTTTTTAATGATACTGGTAAAAGAAGAGTCCGAATTAAAAAGGATGAAGATGAGAGCCTGGGGCTTGAGTTCATACAGCCGCTGCTGGGCAAAAAACGTGTGTGCCGGAATAAGTGCTTGTTTTGCTTTGTTGACCAGCTGCCGCACGGCATGCGCCAAAGCCTGTACTTAAAAGACGAGGACTGGCGTTATTCGTTTGTCATGGGCAACTATGTGACGCTGTCGGCCGTCGGTCAAGAAGAGCTTGTCCGCATCATCAAACGCGGCGTATCGCCTCTTTTTATATCCGTACATACGGTTGATGAAAAACTTCGGCGGTTTATGCTGGGCAACGAAAGCGCCGTCCCCATCAGGCGGTTGCTGAAAAAACTGGCGGCGCGCGGCATCCGCTTTCATGCGCAGGCCGTGATCTGTCCCGGGCTGAACGACGGTAAAAAGCTTGAGCAGACAGTCCGGTTTTTACGGCGGCTGTATCCGGCCGCTATGTCGCTGGCTGTCGTGCCCGTCGGGCTCACGGGATTTCGGCAGGGGCTACACCCTGTTTCGCCTGTGACAAAAAGCATGGCCGGTATGACAATAAAAGAAGTTGAAAAATGGCAGAAAGAATGTTTAAATAGTATAGGCACACGTTTTGTGTTCGCGGCGGACGAGTATTACATCAGAGCGGGCGTGCCTTTGCCGCCGGCAGAGGATTACGAAGCGTTTGACCAGATCGAAAACGGCGTCGGGCTGATGGCAAAATTTTTGGATGAGGCAAATACCGCGCTTGGATCGTGCGAAAAAAACAGCGGGCATTTCAGCATCGCGACGGGACAGGACGCGTATCCGTATTTGAAAGCGCTGGCCGGAAAAGTGCACCGCGTATGCGGCGCGGTGATTGATGTTTATTTGGTTGAAAACAAAACATTCGGCGGCGGTGTGACCGTGTCGGGTCTGCTTGGAGGAAAAGATTTTCTTCGCGCGCTCCGTGATAAAGAATTGGGGCAGGCGCTTTTAATACCCGCAAGTACGCTTCGGGACGACGATGTTTTTCTTGATGATATGACGCTTGATGCGTTAAATGACGCGCTTCGTGTCCCCGTCTATACCGCAGCGGACGGATACCAACTGATAGACCTGCTTTCGGGCAGACAAGAAGAGGAATAGAATGGCAAAACCATTTGTGGCCGTTGTCGGCAGGCCAAACGTCGGCAAGTCCACGTTCTTTAATAAAATAGCAGGAAAAAGAATATCTATCGTCGAGGACACGCCGGGCGTGACCAGGGACAGGATATACGCGGATGCCGAGTGGCTGACGCACGAATTTACGCTGATCGATACGGGCGGCATCGACCCCGGGAGCACGGACGTGATACGGCAGCAGATGAAACTTCAGGCAGAACTTGCCGTCGATATCGCGGACGTCATACTGTTTTTTGTGGACGCGAAGCAGGGGCTTGTGCCCGCGGATTACGAAGTGGCCGCTCTGCTCCGGCGCGCGTCAAAGCCGATCATTACCGTTGTCAACAAGGCGGACACGAAGCGCGACGAGCAGGCGATGTACGATTTTTATGCGCTTGGGCTTGACAGCCTGTATGCGATATCCGCCGAGCAGGGATTGGGTATCGGAGACCTTCTTGACGAGGTCGTATCGCATTTTGCCGAGGCGGAGAAAGAGGACAAGGCCGATGTTATCCGCATCGCCGTTGTCGGTAAACCGAATGTCGGCAAAAGCTCGCTTGTCAACACGATCATCGGAGAGCCAAGGACGATCGTGTCCGAGATCGCGGGCACGACGCGTGACGCGATCGACGTGCCGTTTTCACGGGACGGTACCGGCTATGTGCTGATCGATACGGCGGGTATACGCAAAAAGGCGCGGATCGAGGACAAGTCGATCGAGCGGTACAGCGTGATACGTTCTTTTGCCGCTGTGCGGCGCGCGGATGCCGTGGTCGTGATGATCGACGCACTGGAGGGCATCACCGAACAGGACGTCAAGATCGCGGGGTTTGTCAACGACGAAGGAAAGCCGTGCGTTATCGCGGTCAACAAATGGGACGCGGTCGAAAAAGATACGCACACGACAAATATATTTGACAAGGATATCGCCTGCGACCTTGCGTTTATGAGCTATGCGAAAACGGTATACATATCCGCTCTGACCGGGCAGCGCCTTGGCAAACTGTTCGAGCTTCTTGAGACGGCGCGTGAAAACAACAGGCGGCGCATCACGACGGGGCTCTTAAACGAATGCATATCCGAAGCGGTGGCCATGGTCGAGCCGCCGTCCGACAAAGGAAGAAGGCTGAAGATTTATTACGCGACGCAGGTCGCGACGGGGCCGCCCTATATCGTGATATTTGTCAACGATGCGGCGCTGATGCATTTTTCGTATATGAGGTATCTGGAAAACTATTTAAGAAAATCTTTCGACTTCTCGGGCACACCCATAAAAGTCGTTGCCAGAAATAAAAATGATTAAGGCAAGGGAGTCTTGGCTATGGTTATGATGTATATTTTAAGCGGTGTTATCGGATATGTAATCGGCTGTATCTCTTTTGGGTACCTGACCGGAAAGATATTTAAAGGGAAAGACATCAGGGATGTCGGCAGCGGAAACGCGGGCACGGCCAACGCGATCCGCAACTACGGATGGGCGATCGGCCTTATCACGTTTGCGGGCGATGTGGCGAAAGGCGCCCTCGCCGCCGGGATCGGCTTTTGGCTTTGCGGAGAAATCGGCGTCTATATCGGCGGTGTGGCCGCTGTGCTCGGGCATATCTGGCCGGTGTTTTTGAAGTTTCGCGGTGGCAAAGGCGTGGCGACAAGCTTCGGCGTATTTCTTGTGATGATGCCGCTGCACGCGCTGATCGTATTCGCCATATGCGTGGTCATCATCGCGATCACAAGAACGATGTCTGTGGGGTCGCTCATCGGCACGGCGCTGATGGTGGCCGTCTCGCTCATTTTTTACTGGCCGTTCATCGGGAACCACATCGCGAGCGTCATGCTTTTAATACTCGTGTATTATTCGCACAGACACAATATCAAACGGCTGGCGGAAGGCAAAGAAAATCAACTATAGACGGGAGAATCGAATGTTACAGATCATCATTATTGCTGTTATAATTGCGGCGGATCAGCTATCAAAAATATTTTTGATGCCGGAAATCCAGAACGAATCGGTGACAGTGATAAGCAATATTTTTTACCTGACGCATGTTAATAACAGGGGCGCTTCTTTTGGCATGATGCAGGGCGCGCAGATATTTTTTATCATCGTAACCAGTATTGTGCTCGTTGCCGCCGCGGTTTTTATGGTCAAGACAAGAAAAAGGCAGGAGTTGTTTTTGAAAATAAGCCTGTCGCTGATCTTCGGCGGCGCGTTCGGGAACTTCATCGACAGAATAATATTTGGATACGTGCGTGACTTCCTGGATTTTTCCAGGATCGGTTTTCCCTGGGTATTCAACATGGCGGACGCATGCCTTGTCGTCGGCTCCATTCTTCTCGGCGTCTACGTTATATTCTTCTACAAGGAACAGGACGGAAAAGGATTGTTTGCGCGGCTTGGCAAAAAAGAGTCAAAAGCGGAGTCCGATGAAAAGTGATTGGAAAATAAAAGCCGTATCCGCAACGAAACACGGGCACGGCTTTTTATTTTGCGTTGTGACGCGTATCTATATGATGCAGCCCAAGATTTCTTCCGGCGTGATATTATAAAAATAATCCCCGGCGCCGGCTGATTCGAGCGCTTCTTTGATCTCGTCCTTGTCGTAGCGGCATCCTTTGAGCCTGTTTTCCAGATCGCAGAGGCCTTCCCTGGCAAAAAAATCGCCGTAAAAATG
>JAQTSP010000130.1 GCA_028711205.1 Eubacteriales bacterium
TCGTCAGAACAGCGGCTGTTGGAAAGACCGGGGAAGATTTTGTCCCCGAAATACGTTTTCTTGAGCGGCTGTGGCAGCGTATACAGAATCGCAGCGATATACTTCGGGCGCCAAGGCTGATACATGCCGAGGAGTCGCTGATATTCAGAACGGTCAGGGACATATTTACAACGGACGTCACAGAGTTAGTGATCAACGACAGGGAATATTACGATAAAGTGATGGCCGTTGCCGGCATCATTGCGCCGTATATGAAAGACAGGGTGACTTTTTATACCGGAGGCGCCGGTATTTTTGACGATTTTGGTATTCAGGCGCGCATCGACAAGGCGCTCGATCAGAAGGTGTGGATGAAAAACGGCGCGTATATCATCATCGACGAGACGGAAGCCCTGACGGTGGTCGATGTCAACACGGGCAAGTTTGTGGGAGATACCAATCTCCAGGAGACCATACTCGAGGTGAACATCGAAGCGGCAAAGGAGATCGCGAGGCAGCTTCGCCTGCGGGATATCAGCGGCATCATCATTATCGACTTTATCGATATGGAAGTTGAAAACAACAAACTCAAAGTGGTTGAGGCGCTTGAAGCGGCGCTTGCAAAGGACAGGACCAAGACCAACGTGCTTGGCATCACCAGCCTTGGCCTTGTTGAGATGACAAGAAAAAAGGTCAGGAGAAAGCTTTCGAGCATTGTCAAACAGACATGCCCGTATTGCGGCGGCAGCGGCACGGTGGACAGCGAAGAAACGACGGTCATGAACATACGCCGGCTTCTGCTCAGGCAGACGGCCAATTCGGATGTACATGAGTATTTAATAGAGGTCAACCCAAGCGTCGCGCAGTATATCGAGAATGCCTCGGGGATACCGATCATACCAAAAATTGAAGGCGTCAAGTTTTATATACTGTCGGACGAGGCGGTGCATCATTCTGATTATAAGGTGGTCGAGATCACATCATCCAAACAGCGGGACAAACTGATCGGTAAAGCAAAGGTGTTTTGTTGACACGGCGCATCGTTTGTGATATCATTTTTAACTGAGCCGCACGAAAATGGTCATCAAGTTCCGGTGAGATACCGGGCACCATGACGGCGAGACTGGGAAGAGGAGGTATAAGCGATGTACGCTATTTTTGAAACAGGCGGAAAGCAGTATAAGGCGGCCAAAGGCGAGATCGTATTTGTCGAGAAACTGGCGGAAGAGCCGGGTAAGACGGTGAGTTTTGACGCACTTGTTGTGGCGGACGGCGCCGATGTAAAGATCGGTACGCCCATTGTCAAAGGCGCGAAGGTCAAGGCAAAGGTTATCGAGCACGGCAAGGAGAAAAAAGTCGTCGTGTTTAAGTATAAGGCAAAGAGAAACTACCGCAAAAAACAGGGACACAGGCAGCCGTTCACAAAGCTGAAGATTACAAGCATAACGACGGCGAAGGAAAAAGAAGAAAAAGAAGCGGCAGCAGAATAGTTTTTATCCTTTAAGTGAAAGCGAGGTGCATAAGAAATGGCACATAAGAAGGGTGTTGGAAGCTCCAGAAACGGCCGGGACAGCGAGAGCAAACGGCTTGGCGTCAAACGCGGCGACGGACAGGCAGTGCTTGCGGGCAATATACTTATCCGCCAGAGAGGCACAAAGGTCCATCCGGGCAATAACGTGGGCCGTGGCAGCGACGATACGCTGTTTTCCCTTGTCGACGGCAACGTGAAGTTTGAGCGCAAAGGCCGCGATAAAAAACAGGTCAGCGTTTATCCGAACTAGTTACCTGATGTTTTATGCAGGCCTTGTTAAAGCAGGGCCTGTTTTTATTTGGATTGCAGGGACGGGTCTGTGCCTGCGCTGGAGTATGGCTACGATAACTAAAAAAAATAACAAGGACAGCGTTCATGGATATTTCGTACGAGAACAACAGCATGATCATCCGCGGCATCGCTCACTTTTCGCTCTCGGAGTGCCTCGCCTGCGGTCAGGCGTTCCGGTGGCGGCAAGAGGGCGGCGGCTTTTTCGGCGTGGCGCTGGGGTGTGCGGTCTATGCGGAGCAGCAAGGCGATACGCTGACATTACGCGGCGTAGATGAGAGAGCCGGCGCGGTGTTCATCCGCTACTTTGACCTGGAGCGAGACTACGGCGCGATCAAAGAGGCATACGCGCACGACCCGTTTTTGTGCGCAGGCATGGCGTTTGCGCAGGGGCTTCGCGTGCTCAACCAGCCGCCTTTCGAGACGCTGATCTCGTTCATCATCTCCGCCAACAACAACGTGGGGCGCATATCGCGCATTATCGGCACGCTGTGCGAGCGGTACGGTGAGCGTATCGGCGACGGGTATGATTTTCCTGAGGCGGAAGCGCTGGCATCGCTTCAAGAATGCGATCTCGTGGCATGCGGCGCCGGATACCGCGCAGGCTATATCGTCGATACGGCAAGTATGGTCGCGGACGGGTTTGATCTTTTGGGATTGGCCGGTATGCCGTATCTAAAGGCGCGGTATACGCTGACGATGCTGCCCGGCGTCGGACCGAAGGTCGCCGACTGCGTCGCGCTTTACAGCCTCGGATTTACCGAGGCGTTTCCGGCAGACGTCTGGATGAAACGCGTGCTTTGCGAAGCCTATGGCTATACGGGCAAAAACGACAACCAACTCAGGGCGTTTGTCGACGGGAGATTCGGTGCGCACGCGGGACTGGCGCAGCAGTACCTTTTTCATTATGCGCGCAACAACAAACACATTTTTACCAACAGGTAAAATATTATCATTTGATTGACTCAAACCGGCACATTCTTTATTTCATGAATATTTTACTTTATCATCACATATTTATCGACATCTAAGGGAAAGGCAAAAGGGAATGCCAATCGAGCAGGGGTTTGAAAAAATCAGCGCCTTTGCGTGGGGCCCGACGATGCTGGTACTGCTTGTCGGCACAGGTGTGTTTTTAACGGTGCGCCTTAGGTTTGTGCCGCTCAGAATGCTGGGCTATGGCATCCGCTCGGCGTTTACCAAAACCGGGGAAAAATCGTCCGGCGACATCACGCCGTTTGCCGCGCTGATGACGTCGCTTGCGGCGACGATCGGCACGGGCAATATCGCGGGCGTCGCGGCGGCGATCGCGGTGGGCGGCCCGGGCGCGGTTTTCTGGATGTGGGTGGCGGCGGTTTTCGGCATTGCGACGAAGTACGGCGAGGCGGTGCTGGCGGTGAAGTACCGCGAGCGCGGCGAGGACGGGCACATGCGCGGCGGGCCGATGTACGCGCTGGAGAAAGGGCTCCGAAGCCGGCGCCTTGGCCGGTTTCTCGGCATCGCGTTTGCGGTATTCACGCTCATCGCGTCTTTTGGTATCGGTAACATGGCGCAGGCGGGCGCGGTGGCGCAGGCGGCCGGTGCGGCGTTCGGCGCTCCTCCGCTGACGGCCGGCATACTGCTCTGTGCACTGTGCGCGCTCGTCATATTGGGCGGCATACGCTCTGTGGCGCGGGTGGCATCGCGGTTCGTGCCGTTGATGGGCGGGCTGTATATACTCTGCGGGCTTGTTGTCATCGCGCTCAATATCGGGCATCTCGGCACGGGGCTTGCGTCCATATTCGCCGCGGCGTTTACGGGGCAGGCGGCCACCGGCGCGTTCGCGGGCGCTTCGGTAATGGCGGCGATACGCTGCGGCGTCGCCAGGGGTGTGTTCTCCAACGAGGCGGGGCTCGGCAGCGCGCCCATTGCCGCCGCCGCCGCGAAGACCGACTCGCCTGCGCGTCAGGGTTTCGTGTCGATGACCGGTACGTTTTTCGACACGCTCGTCGTCTGCACGGTGACCGCGCTTGTCATCGCCTGCACGGGCGTGTGGCGGCAGGCAGACGCCGCCGGCAGCGCACAGGGCGGTGCGGCGCTGACCGTGGCCGCTTTTGACGCCGCGCTGCCGGGCGCCGGCGGATACATCGTGAGCATAGGGCTCGTGCTGTTTGCCTTTTCGAGCATACTCGGCTGGTCATACTATGGGGAGCGCGCGCTCGAATACCTGCTTCAATCGAACCGCGCCGTGACGGGCTACCGTGTCGTTTTCTGCGCCGCAGTTGTCTTGGGCGCGGCCGTACCGCTCGAAATCGTCTGGCGTTTCTCCGATACCGCCAACGCGTTGATGGCGCTGCCAAACCTCGTTTGCCTTCTTTGCCTGCACCGCGTCATCGAAAGCGAGACAAAGGCCTTTATGAACACGCTGAAAAAAGAAAAGCGTGACAAAACGCGACAGACCACAGCCGAAAAAAGCAGGCACCGGTAAGCAAACGACATGCCAACAAACGTAAGAAGAGGCAAACAATTTCCGTTTATCAATAAAAATTTATTTAAAATCGCCATAAAATTTTCTATACAATGATTGACGCGTATGATAGGATGTGTATAATATGAAAAGACGCGTTTTTAGTTAAGCCGGATTTTTTGGAGGGAACGGTTTGAGTTTTGATAATGATATTTTAAAGAGCATGTATGTAAAAATGCTGCTGATGAGAAAATTCGAAGAGAAAGTGGCGCAGCTTTTTTCGGAGGGCATGATACACGGCACGATGCACCTGTATGTGGGCGAGGAGGCGGTAGCGGCCGGCGTCTGCACGGCACTCGGAGATCACGACGTCATCACGTCGACGCACCGCGGGCACGGGCACAGTATCGCGAAAGGCGCGGGGCTAACGGGGCTCATGGCCGAGATGCTCGGGCGCGAGGCCGGATGCTGCAAGGGGCGCGGCGGATCGATGCACTTCGCCGATTTTGCGGGTGGCAACCTTGGTGGCAACGGCATCGTCGGCGGCAGCCAGAGTATTGCGGTGGGTGCGGCGCTCGCGGCAAAGATGAAGAAGACAGGCGGCATCGCCGTGTGTTTTTTCGGCGACGGCGCAGCCAACGAAGGCAGCTTTCACGAGGCGGCGAATATGGCCTCCGTATTGAAACTGCCCGTGCTGTTCGTCTGTGAGAACAACCTGTACGGCATGTCGATGCCGCTGAGCCGGTCGATGAACATCAGCGACATCGCGGTGCGCGCGTCCGCCTATGGTTTCCCGGGCAGGACGGTCGACGGCAACGACGCCACCGCGGTATACCGCGCGGCGGAGGATGCGCGCGACTATGTAAAACAAAACGGCCCGATGCTGCTGGTATGCAATACCTACCGCATTTCGGGACATTCCAAGAGCGATACCAACGTCTACAGGACACAGCGCGAAATCGATGCATGGCAGGCAAAGGACCCTGTTTTGCGTATGGCCGCCTTTATGCTGAAGAATGGTTTTTCACAGGCGGCGCTGGACGAAGCAGACGAGACAGCCGCGCGGGACATCGAGAGCGCGGTGGCGGCGGCACTGCAAAGCCCGTATCCGGACGCCCGTACCGTGCTTGACGGCGTGTACGCTTAATGGGGGCGCTTATGAGACAAATCACCTATGCAAATGCAATCAACGAGGCAATGAGCGAAGAGATGCGGCGTGACGGCAACGTCTTCCTAATGGGCGAGGACGTCGGCGTCTACGGCGGCGCATTTGGCGTCAGCGCCGGTATGCTGGACGAATTCGGCGCGGAACGCGTCATCGACACGCCTATTTCCGAGGCTGCGATCGCGGGCACGGCGGTGGGCGCCGCGCTCTGCGGCATGCGTCCGATCGCCGAGATGATGTTCTCGGATTTTGTGACGATTGCGATGGACCAGATCGTCAACCAGGCCGCCAAGATGCGCTATATGTTCGGAGGGCAGGTCAGTGTTCCGATGGTGCTGCGTCTCGCCGGCGGCAGCGGTACGGGTGCGGCGGCTCAGCACAGCCAGAGTCTCGAGGCATGGTTCTGCCATGTGCCGGGGCTGAAAGTGGTCGTGCCATCGACGCCCTGTGACGCGAAAGGGCTTCTTGTTTCGGCAATACGCGACGACAACCCGGTCATATTCGTCGAGCAGAAGGTGCTGTATAAAGAGACGGGCGGCGTCCCGGAGGAAGAATATTCGATCCCCTTGGGGAAGGCGGATATTAAAAGAAGGGGCAGCGATGTCACGCTGGTTGCATACGGGCGGATGGTGCCGCTCTGCCTGCGCGTTGCTGAAGATTTTGCGACGCAAGGCGTCAGCGTCGAGGTCGTCGACCCGCGTACGCTGGTGCCGCTCGACACAGAGACGCTGACGGCGTCCGCAAAGAAGACAGGCCGCGTGCTGATCGTGCACGAGGCGTGCCGGACGGCCGGATTCGGTGCGGAAATTGCGGCGCTCATTGCAGGCAGCGCAGCATTCAGCCGTCTCAAAGCGCCGATTATGCGTGTCTGCGGGCTCGATGTGCCCATACCGTTTTCGCCGGGATTGGAGCGCGCCGCCGTACCGACGCCGGAGCGGGTGGCCGAAGCTATTCGGGTGTTGCTGAAATGAGGGAACGGTTTTTATGCCGTTTTGCATGAAGGTATACGGCAATGACAAACGTGGTCAATGGGCGATCATCATTCGCCCGCGATATAAGAAGAGGCCGTCCCGTTTCGGACAGCCTCTTTGTTGTTTCATATCGTCTCTTATCAGCCTTCCGAGAGCTTCTTGTAGTATTCGTAGCGCTCCCTGGCTTCCTTCTCGGCCTTATTAAAGAGATCCTCCGCAACGTCCGGGAACATCTTCTGCAGTGATTTGTAGCGGATTTCGCTGCATATGAAGTCCTGATAACTGGCGGAAGGTGCCTTGCTGTCGAGCGTAAACGGGTTCTTGCCTTCGGCCTTTAGCTCCGGGTTGTAGCGGTACAGGTGCCAGTAGCCCGCTTCGACCGCGAGTTTTTCCTCCGCCTGCGATTTGCTCATGTTGATGCCGTGGTTGATGCAGGGCGAGTATGCGATCACGAGCGAAGGCCCGTCGTATTTCTCCGCTTCGGTCAGCGCTTTTAACAACTGGTTCTGATTCGCGCCCATGCAGACCTGCGCGACATAGATGTAGCCGTAGGTCATTGAAATCGCGCCCAGGTCCTTCTTCTTCGTGCGTTTGCCCGCGGCGGCGAACTTTGCGACAGAGCCTGTCGGCGTCGCTTTGCTGGCCTGCCCGCCGGTATTGGAATACACCTCGGTATCGAGCACGAGTACGTTGACGTCTTCGCCCATCGCAAGCACATGGTCGAGCCCGCCGTAGCCGATGTCGTATGCCCAGCCGTCTCCGCCGAAAATCCAGATGGATTTCTTGATAAAGAGATCCTCACTATCCAGTACGGACTGCAATAATTCTTTTTCTTTTCCGGATGCCTTGGCAATGGCTTCCGGCAGCTTGTTTTTGAGAACCGCGGCGCATTCCTTGGATTTGTCGCCGTCGTTTGCGTTCTCAAGCCAGCAGGCGAGCGTTTCTTTGATGTCGCCGGAGCAGGCTGCGATAGTGTCCTTTACTGTGTCCT
>JAQTSP010000131.1 GCA_028711205.1 Eubacteriales bacterium
ATTTAAAATGAGCTTGTTGCTTATGATATGGGCATGCCAATCAATATGATTGAGAAGGACTGAAAATGCAAAAAACAATCGCGCCACACGGTATGAAGATCGGGGAGGTATATGATACGCTTGCGACAAGCGAGAACGGGCTTTCAGCCGAGGCGGCGCAGCAATTGCTATTATCGCATGGCGGCAACGTTTTGGAGGAAGGAAAGAAAAGAACGCTTGCCTCTATTGTCTTGAGCCAGTTTAAGAACTTGATGATCATCGTGCTTCTGGCGGCCGCGGCCATCAGTGCGGTGCTTGGAGAGATATCCGACGCCGTCATTATTTTCGTGGTCATACTGCTGAATGCGGTGATGGGCGCGGTGCAGGAAAGCAGGGCGGAAGCCGCGCTCGATGCGCTGAAAAAGATGTCCGCGCCAGGCGCCAACGTGATCAGGGACAACAAAACGCATTTTATCAAGGCGTCGGCGCTTGTCCCCGGCGACATCGTCATACTTGAAGCGGGCGATTTTGTACCGGCGGATATACGGCTTGTCTCGACCGCATCGCTCAAAATCGAAGAAGCGATGCTGACGGGAGAATCGGTGCCTGTCGAAAAAAACGCGGACGTGCTGTTGAGCGAGGACACGCCGCTTGCCGAGCGTGTCAACATGGCGTATTCGGGTACGAACGTGACTTATGGCCGGGGGCTTGGCGTCGTTTGTTATACGGGCATGCAGACCGAGATCGGGAAGATCGCGGGCGCGCTCAAGGCGGCGGAAGAAGGCGACACGCCGCTGCAAAAGCGCATGAATTCGCTGTCGAAGGTGCTCTCGGTCGCGGTGCTTGCTGTCGCGGCCGTTATCTTTGGCATCGGTATATCAACGGGGCGTAGCGCAATGGATATGTTTTTTGTTGCGGTCAGCCTGGCCGTGGCCGCGATACCCGAGGGACTTGCGACCGTTGTGACGCTTCAGCTGACGATGGGTGTCCAGAAAATGTCGCGGCGCGGCGCGATCATACGCAAGCTTCCCGCTGTCGAGACGTTAGGGTGCACGAGCGTCATATGCTCGGACAAAACGGGCACGCTGACACAAAATAAGATGAGCGTCCTGCGGGTGTATTACAACAACGAGGAATACGATGCGGAAGCCGCACCGCCCGGCGAAGAGCTTTCGATGCTGGATAAAGCGTTTGTGCTCTGCAACGACACCAAAACCGTGATCGAGGATGGCGAAGAAAAGCTTGTCGGAGACCCGACGGAAACGGCGCTTTACGCTTTTTCGGCCGATCGGCTCGGTTCACAAATAAAAGAATACCCGCGGGTTTTCGAGGTTCCTTTCGATTCGGAGAGAAAGCTGATGAGCACGGTCAACGGCCAAACGGAATACATGCTTTTTGTCAAGGGCGCGCCGGACGAGCTGCTGAGACGATGCACAAAAGTGTCACTGCACGGGGAAATAATCGCACTGACACCGCAGCGCAGAGATGATATGTTAGCGGCAAACGAACGGATGGCCGGGGAAGCGCTTCGCGTGCTTGCCGCGGCATATAAACCGCTTGAGCTAAAACCGCAAAGCGCCGAAGGCCTAGAGAGCGGCCTCATATTTCTGGGGCTCGCGGGTATGATGGATCCGCCCCGGCCGGAGGCCAAAGAAGCGGTCGGCGTGTGCCGGGCCGCGGGCATGAAACCTGTGATGATCACGGGAGACCACAAGACAACGGCTGTGGCCATCGCGCAAAAGATCGGCATACTGACGGGTGGCCAAAAAGCGCTGACCGGCAGAGAGCTTGACGAGATCAGCGATGAGGAGCTGAGCCAAAGCATCGACGATATCGGCGTCTACGCCAGGGTCGCGCCCGAACACAAGGTACGTATCGTCAAAGCGTTTAGAAGCCGCGGCAATATCGTCGCGATGACGGGTGACGGCGTCAACGACGCGCCGGCGCTCAAAACCGCGGATATCGGCGTGGGCATGGGCATGACCGGTACGGAGGTCAGTAAAAACGCTTCGGATATGGTATTGACCGACGACAACTTCGCGACGATTGTCACCGCCGTCGAAGAAGGGCGCCGGATATACCGCAATATCAAAAAGGCGGTACAGTTTTTACTTTCCGCGAACCTCTCGGAGGTGTTGACGCTGTTTGCCGGCACGATGATGGGGTTTATGGTGCTGCAGCCCGTACAGATATTATGGATCAACCTTGTGACGGATACGTTTCCCGCGCTTGCGCTCGGCATGGAGGCGGCGCCGGCGAATATCATGAAACGAAGGCCGAGAAACGCAAACGAAGGCTTTTTTTCGGGTGGCATGACCGGCAACCTGTTTTTGTACGGCATCGTCATGAGCGCGCTGACGCTTGGCATATACTTTGTGTCGCTGTCCCTGTATGACGACAGCATGGTTGCAACGACGATGGCTTTCCTGACACTTGGCCTGACGCAGCTTTTTCACGCGTTCAATGTGCGCTCGTCCACCCGTTCCATTGCCAAAGGGCTGTTGAACAACAAGTGGATGCATATATCGTTTGTGTTTTCCGCGCTGCTGCAAGTCATCGTTGTGCTGGTACGGCCGATGAACGCGTTCTTCAAGGTCGCGCCGTTGACCGGCGTGCAGTGGCTGTATGTGGTCGCCGTGGCGGCCGCGGTGATACCGGTATGCGAGATCGTCAAGCTGATAAAAAGAATTTTTATAACGAGGCAGACAAATGAATAACGAGAAAAAAGCAAGAAAACGGGTCGCCGAATACTGCCGCAGGCTTTATGAAAAAGGTTTTATGCCGGGTATCGACGGGAACGTATCGGTGAGAGTGGATTCGGACACAGCCATCGTTACGCCGGCCGGTTTGAGCAAGGAGACAATCACGCCGGGCGACCTTGTCTGCATGAAACTAACGGGTGAGGTAATATCCGGCAGCCGGCAGCCGTCTTCCGAGACGCCGATGCATCTTGCGGCTTATCGGCTAAGACATGATATCGGCGCGGTGATACATGCCCACAGCCCGAATGCGACCGCGTTTGCGCTTTGCGGAAAGCATATTGATACGCGGTATGCGCCTTTTGCGTATATGCATCTTGGCGTTATCGGTGATGTGCCGTATGATGCGCCCGGCACCCCTGAATTTCATCAAAGCGTGACGGCGGCCGTAAAAAAAGGATATAATGTGATCATGTTCAAAAACCACGGCGCCATGGTGCTGGGCGCGAATCTGCCCGACGCGTATGCTAAAACGGACCTGCTCGAGGCTTATGCCGGCATGCTGCTGAAAGCCGAACTGCTGGGCGGGGCAAGTGTTTTATCAGATAAACAGCTTGAAAAAATCGTTCATGGCTAATTTTATGGCGGGCTTTTTAATAAAGGCACACTTTTTTTGTATAAGAAACTGATATTCCATGGTAAAATAGAACGACACGGATGAAGGGGACGGCAGAATGATCGATTATCACATACACTCGGATATTTCAAGTGATTGCGGCGTCAGCATGAGGCGCATGGCGGCGTCGGCGCGTGAAAAAGGGTTCAAAGAGATATGCTTTACCGAACACATCGACCTCGATTTGCCCGGTGAGATGGATTTCACTGTTGATTTTAACGTATACCGCAAACGTTTTAACGCAATAAAAAACGAGTATGCCGATATGAATCTGCGCATGGGCGTCGAGGCAGGGCTTGGCAGGCAGACGAAGGACAAGGTTGCAGACCTGCTTGATAAGCAGGAGCTTGATTATGTCATCGGTTCCCAGCACATTATATTCGGGCATGACCCTTTTTATAAAGGGGTCTGGGAACAGTATTCACAGCGGCAGGTGTATGACGAATATCTGCGTACGTCGATAGAGTCCGTCAAAGAATGTGACTTTTTCGATGTTTTCGGGCATCTTGGATATATCGCAAAATTTTGCCCGTTTGACGATAAGCTGATGCGCTATCGCGATTACACGGATGCCATCGATACGCTTCTGATATCGCTGGTGCACAAAGGGAAAGGGCTTGAGGTCAACACAAACGGCCTTTTTATGACGCCCGACACGATGCCGGAGAGGCCTGTTATCAAGCGGTTCTTTGAGCTTGGCGGAGAGATCGTTACGATCGGCTCGGATGCGCATTATGAGAACGTTGTGGGGCATGCGGTTCATGAAACCCTGGGGACGCTAAAAGACATCGGGTTTAAGTATGTCTGCGCGTTCGATGGGCGCAGGCCGAGATTCATCACGATTGATTCGCTTTTATAGCCCATTTATGTATCAGACAAGCTGTTGCCGATCGATAACCCTTCTTGGGACGTTGAACCAAAAGGAAAGGTGTGCTATAATCGTGCAATAATAAGGAGATACGAGTTGGATAAACGATTGCATACAAACAAACTTCATCCGACGCAAATCATTATTGCCGGATATCTTGCGCTGATTTTACTTGGCGCTGTTTTGCTGTCTTTGCCCATAGCGACAGCTCAGGATAAGGATATATCATTTTTGGATGCTTGCTTCACATCAACTTCCGCGGTTTGCGTCACAGGCCTCGTCGTTGTCGATACAGGCACTGTGTTTACGCTTTTTGGACAAATCGTCATACTGTTTCTAATACAGATCGGCGGCCTTGGGTTTATGACGATCATGACATTGGTATTTATACTTGTCGGAAAAAGAATCACGCTGAGTGAGCGCATGATCATAAAAGAAGCGCTGAATGAATTCAACTTATCCGGACTTGTCAAGATGATACTTAAAATACTCATCGTCACTCTTTTGATGGAACTTTTTGGCGCGCTTGCTTTCTCGACGCGGTTTGTTCCGATGTATGGGCTTAAAGGCATTTATTACAGCGTTTTTCACTCCGTATCCGCATTTTGCAACGCGGGGTTCGATGTGCTGGGACGGGTTTCCGGCGAGTTTTCAAGCATGAGTGCGTTTATATCCGACCCGGTCGTTAATCTGACGCTGATTTTCCTTATTGTTATGGGCGGCCTTGGGTTTGTCGTTGTGACAGACATATTCAGTTTAAAAAGGATCAGAAGCAGACAAAAGCTGACAAGATACTCAAGGCTGGTGCTGGCGACAACGGCCATACTCATCGGCGCCGGGCTGATTTCGGTGTTTTTGCTTGAGCTTTCGAACGGCAAGACGCTTGGGGCGGACGGTGTCGATGCCGCCGGCAAGATATTCGGCGGTATTTTTCAGGCAATCACGCCAAGAACGGCCGGTTTCTCGACGATCGACCAGGGCGCGATGATGCCGGCAACAAAGCTGATCACGATTGTCCTTATGTTTATCGGCGCATCTCCCGCCGGTACCGGCGGCGGTATTAAAACAACAACGATTGCCGTTGTGCTGATGTATGTTTTTTCGGGCATACGGGGGCGGAAAGATGTGACGTTAAAGAGCCGGCGCATCGCGGAAGAAACGATCAAACGTGCAATCACGATCACCGTGCTTGGTATTGTGTTTATACTCGGTGCATCGTTTATACTTATTGCGATCGAAGGGCAAAGAGGCGGGCTGTTTACGTTCGAGAATATATTTTTCGAGGCGTTTTCGGCTTTTGGCACGGTGGGGCTGTCGTCCGGGATCACGCCTATGCTAAGCGGGGCAAGCCGTGTTATAATCATGATAATCATGTTCGCGGGACGCGTCGGGCTGATGACGCTGACGCTGGCCTTTGCGAACAGATCACAAATGCATGCTGCGAATATTCGGTATCCTGAAGAAAGGTTTATGGTGGGATAGCTTATGGACAATAAACAATATGTCGTGATCGGAATGGGCGGCTTCGGACAAAATATTGCAAAATGCCTGTCCGATCTTGGGGAAGATGTGCTGGTGATAGACATCGATGAAGACCGCATCGCCGAAATTTCACCGTATGTGACGCACGCGGTACAGGCGGATGCGACAGACGAAAAAGTACTCAATGCGCTGGGACTGAGAAATTTTGATGTTGCAGTCGTTACCATGGGCTCAAACATACAGTCCAGCATCTTGATAACGATGCTGTGCAAAGAGATGGGTATACCTTTTGTGCTTGCCAAAGCGCAAAACGATCTGCACGCAAAAGTCCTGTGCAAAACAGGAGCAGACAAGGTCGTATTTCCTGAGCGGGACATGGGATTCCGTATCGCGCACAATCTGGTCGCATCCGATATCATTGATTATATCGAGCTTGCAGGAGATCTTCGCATCATGGAAATAACCACACTCGAAACGTGGGTGAATAAAAGCCTGATCGAGTTGGATTTTCGAAAGAAGTATGCTGTTAACATTATTGCGATTATAAAAGACAACGGCGAGATGAACACGCTGCCGAACGGCGAAGACGTGATTCATAAAGGAGATCTGCTGGTCGTTGTCGGCAACAAAGAGGCCATCTCAAAACTGGAAAAGGCGACAAAAAAGCTATAATAAACAACGACACGGTATATGAGTACCGTGCCGCTGTTTTTGAGTGGTAAAGAAACCGCCGCCACCGATCATGCCCTCTTGGCTTATGGCGCGCTGTCGATTTTCGGCGTCTTGCGGTAGCCGGTCTCCCGTATGGCCAAAAACACCTTGCCGCCCGTGCATTCCCCTGAATGCATCATTTTCACCTTCTTCTTTCGTCTTCCAACCTTTGTGTCTTCTTGCGCTATACGTCGCTTTTGCAATAAAGTATTCAAGACATTCTCAGCCCCGGCTGCGGAGGCTGTTTCTTTACATAGTGTATTTTCTGCAAATTTATCAATAATATATAAACAATTTTTTCCACATTGATATATAAAAGCAATATTTGTAAATGCAGTTACTATCGAAGAAATGCAGGTTTTGATATAGACAATTTCAAGAAAGCTTAATTTCTCAGCCAAAACATCACAATTATTTAAAATAATGCAATTGTTTTGCATATAAGATTCATATTTGCAGGGTTTTTGCTATTGCATTTTTATCTGTGGGATAGTATAATGTTACAGCCAGCAAAGGGATTACTTGTTATTCCCTTAAAGAAATGAAGAGATGAAACAAAGGCGTTTCGATGTGTCCTGTATTCGGGATTGTCTTGGCGTCTTTATTTTTTCTGCTGGAGTAAGATATGTATGATTGATAATCATTTTTATCAAAATGATTTGTGCATAATAAACGGGGGAAGAGCGATGAAAAAAGAGGGACAAATAAGGATACCGTCCGGTTGCGCGATCAGCGGTGTGCTGAATCGAAAAGGCAAACGCATGTCTGGCGAGACGATAATGAAATCTATCGCTTTGATGCGGGATCGGAGCAACGGGCTTGGCGGCGGCTTTGCGGGATATGGCATATACCCCCAGTACGCTGATTTCTACGCCCTGCATATATTTTATGATAACCTGGCGGCAAAAGCGGTGGTGGAAG
>JAQTSP010000132.1 GCA_028711205.1 Eubacteriales bacterium
AAGATTAATGATTGTTGAAAAGATAGAGTTGTTATATCATCAATCAGTAAATTGTCAACAGTCGATTATAGACTTCACATCACATGGTATTGTATATTGCCCTTTCGGGCAACTAAAAAATAATAGGAGGTTAAGAATGAAAAAGCTAATGATGTTGGTCTTGGTTGTATCTATGGTCGTTTCATTGTTTCTGGTCGGTTGTACAGCAACCGAGGAAGCTGTGGAAACATCAGATGGATCTTCCCAGACTCAGGATGTAGATGAGGCGAGTGAGGACGGTGCGAGCGATGAAGTTCAGGAAACTGAATTTAATCCGGCGGATTATTCGCTGGGATTTGTGTGCTGGAACAGAAACCATCCTGTCGTACAGATCATGGAGGCCGGTTTCCTTGCAAGAGCGGACGAGCTTGGATATCAAAACGAATTGTATGTGGCAGTTGAGCCAAACCTCGCGGATGCTGTTGCGCTTGGTGAACAAGCCATTGCGGCAGAGTGTGACGGTCTTGTTATCTACGTGCTTGACGAATCGATGAAATCCCTGATCAAAGATGCGGCAGACGCCGGCATTGCGGTCGTGACAGGGCACACGATGCTGGAAGGCCAGGAGGATGAATACGAAGGGCTGCTGGCATGGGCAGCCTGTGATCCGGTACTTTATGCCGATACAGCAGCAGAAGCCATTGGCAGCCAGATTGGCGGGCAGGGGTCAGTAGCGATTACCCAGGGTGGATTCAACCCAACGGAAAACGCGGTTACAGAAGCGTTTATTGCGTACATGGCTGAAAACTACCCCGATGTTGTCGTTCTGGACGCTATCGAAGAAGGATTTGAGCCTGCTGAGGCGGCAAGGAGAGCGTCGGCAGTCATACAGGCGAACCCTGATCTCGTTGGCGCTTTTTCAACGACAGGAAGCGGCGCTTCGACGTGGGCGAATGCAATGCAGCAAGCAGGTGTTGAAGGGCTTTGCATCATCGCGATGGATTATTCGAGGCAAAACCTTGATTTGATCAAGGACGGTACAGTATACGGCATCATCGCTCAGCCGATCTATGAAGAGCATGCATATTGTGTCGATTTGCTTGACCAATACTTAAGAGGAGAAGACATTGAGTTCGATAATATCATGGATGCTCCGCTGGTCACTGCAGAAAATGTCGATGATTTTTATTCAAAACTGGATGTTGTCGATGAATACTTTGGAAAAACAGAAGAGGAATAACAAATTGTCATCAGCAGCGAATCAACATGCTTGATGACATTTTGAGCAAGGACATAACAGCCAGACAATAAGTATTAGTCGCTGGCAGCAAAATGGTGAAGCGGTTGCGGATGTCTCTCATACTAAGCGAGATACCTGCAACCGCTGAATCGAAAGGAGAAAAAATGGGAAGCTATGCACTTGAGGCGTCCAATGTAACAAAGTATTTTCCTGGAGTAAAAGCGTTGGATAAAGCTAAAATCCAAATTGACAAAGGAGAAATCCATGGATTAATAGGGGAAAACGGTGCGGGTAAATCGACGCTTCTTAAGATCATGAATGGCCTTATTCCCTATAGCGCATATGATGGAGACTTGTTCGTAAACGGGAAAAGCGTTGTACTGCATTCACCACATGATGCGCAGGTGAAGGGAATAGGCTATGTCCCGCAGGAAATAAACGTTATGAACGAGCTTACTGTCGCGGAAAACATTTTTGTCGGATACTTAAGCGAAGCGATCGGGAAAAAGAGATTTGTAAGTTTAAGACTTTTAGAAAAAAAAGCAAAAGACTTTTTAGATAATATTCATATCGAATTACAGCCAAGCATGCGGGTCGGCTTATTGTCAACAGCGCAAAAGCAGATGTTGATGATCGCAAGAGCACTTTCACAAGACGCTCCCATACTCATACTTGACGAACCAACGACGGCGCTGACATACGAGGAAGTTTTAAGGCTTTTCACAATATTGCGGGAACTGAGAGAAGCCGGAAAGGCTATTATTTTTGTAACACATAAACTTCAGGAGATCATAAGCCTTACCGATAAAGTGACAATATTCAGGGATGGCTGCTATGTTTCAACGTATCAAAAGAAGGATTATGACGAAAAAAAGATTGTTGCCGATATGGTGGGAAGAAAAATTGAAAACCTATACCCAAAAAGAAACGTTAAGATTAGTGACGAGGTATTGAGGGTCGAAGGACTTTATGTTGAGCACCCGCGGATCATGGGCAAGTATGTTGTAGAGAATGTGAGTTTTTCTCTTCATAAAGGAGAGGTGTTGGGGCTTGCCGGATTGGTCGGCTCTGGCAGAACGGAAACGCTCAGAGCATTATATGGAGCGATTAAAAAATCCGGCGGAAGGATATTCCTTAACGGAAAAAAATCGAGGGTCAACAGTGAAGCGGAGGCTTTGAAAAAGGGCCTGGGGTTTTTAACTGAGGACAGAAAAAAAGACGGATTATTAATTTTAAACAATATAGCGAAGAACATATCCATTAACGATTTGGCCGGAATAAAAAAGTATGGGTTATTGAGTAAAAGACTTGAAGCGCAAAGAGCCCAGAAGCCGTTTGATACGATGCGCATCAAGGCGCCGGGCATTGAGTCGATGGTTGTCAGCCTCTCGGGCGGCAATCAGCAAAAAATTCTTGCGGCCAGAGCGCTCAATTCAAAACCGCGGATCATGCTTTTGGACGAACCGACAAAAGGTATCGATGTGGGTTCAAAAAATGAAATTTATAACATCATAAACGATCTGGCGGCACAAGGCATTGCGGTGATTATGGTTTCATCGGAGCTTCCTGAGCTCATCGCAATGTGTGATCGATTCATCGTTCTTGCAGACGGCAGAATGGTGGCGGAAATAGACAAATCAGAAGCCACACAAGAGAGTATAATGACCGCTTGCTTCAACGGATAGCCAGTAATATCAAAGGAGAAAAGAAATGGACAAGAAGAACGAAAAACACCAAATGACTCTTGGAATGTCACCAATAAGGAAGCTACTTTCGTCACAGCTTACAACGACGGTTATTATTTTTGTAGCCATTATTATCATAACATCATTGGGAACAATCAAACCCGAGTACGGAAGTCTATTTTTAAAATCCAAGAATCTTGTTGCCGTCTTTAGGGGAATGTCGTTTTATGTTATTGCAGCGATGGGCATGACGCTGACGTTAATGATCGCCGAGATCGATATCTCTATCGGCTCCGTTGCGGGGATGGCTGCAATACTCATGACATTTTTCTCGGCAAGCCCTTCTAACAATATGGGGCTTGGGTTGCCCCCGGTAATTGCGATTGTTTTAACAATGATCATCACAGCGGTTGTCGGCATGATTAACGGTTTTCTCGTTGTTAAGTTAAAACTACCGCCATTTGTTGCAACGATCGCTTCATTATACTATGCAAGGGCAATCGCGATGATTATTACGCAAGGATATCCCGTTTATCCGATACCGGAAGCATTTGTAAAAATAGGCAGCGCAACCCCGCTGGGATTATCTTGGCCGATCATCATATCAATACTGCTCGTAATTGCGTTTGAATTTGTTTTAAGAAAAACGTCTTTCGGGCGGAGTATTCTTGCCACAGGCGATAATAAGGAAGTGGCACAATTGGCGGGTATTAATGTCACAAGAACGAAAATCACATGTTTTATCATATCCAGTGTGCTTGCAGGTATTTCAGGAATGTTACTGGCAATGCAGCTTGAATCCGGCCAGCCGACCATTGGACAAGGTTGGGAGCTTCAAGCGATCGCCGGATGCGCGATCGGCGGAATCAGCCTATTGGGCGGCGCAGGTTCTTTTATCGGGACATTTCTGGGTGTCGCGATCATGAATGTGCTCAACAACGCGCTCATTTTGTTTTCCGTCAACACGCACTATCAAAACCTTGTCGTTGGTATTGTGATGGTACTTGCGGTCACGTTCGATATCTATAGAAGAAACAGAAAGTTGAGAAGCTAAAGCAGGCGGTATCATGAAAAGAAAGCGAATACTATGGATGTGTACATGCCTGCTGTTGTGCGCCGGATGCACAAGCGAGGCGGATGCAGAGCCGGCCGCATCGCCATCGTCCAACGCGGATACGGTGGTTATATTCGAAGATGACGTCTTGGAAAGCTGTATCCGCGAGACGCTTGGCATAACGGAGGGACAGATATTTGAAGGAGATCTTGACACCATCGAGGAGTTAACGGTTTCGCCTGAATCCGGGCTGTCTCTGGATGAACTGGCGATGTGCAAAAATATCAGGAAGCTCGTGTTTTCCGGTGCGGAAATCGATGATATTGGCATTGTCACGGATTTGCAGAACCTGGAAAGTTTTACGGCCATCGGTATCAATACCACCGATTTTTCCGCGCTGGCACAGATGAAAAACGTAACGGATGTAACGATTGCGATGTGCGGCATCACGGACATTTCCTTTGTGGCGGATATGGACAGCCTTGAGACGCTGTTGATATACAATACGCCGCTCGAGGATTTATCACCTTTGGAAAATGCGTCTCAGCTCAAGGATCTGTCACTTTCGGCTAACGGCATATCGGATATATCACCGATCGAAAACCTGACCAATCTTAAGGTTTTGAGCCTGTCTGTGAACTATATCGAAGACATATCGAGTCTGGCAGGACTTGAGAATCTTACGCATCTGTATTTGGCGGACAATATGATCAGCGATTTTTCAGTGTTGAATACATTGGAAAACCTGGAGGAATACGATATTTCAAATCAATATGTGCAATAAGGACGCGTATTAAATGGCTTTTAAAGATTATGTTACAAGTTTGAGAGTCGATAAGCAAAGAATCGCGATCATATGGATCGGGCAAGCCGGGTTTATTTTAAAAACGCATAGCGGCCAACTCATTGCGATAGACCCTTATTTATCCGATCTCGCGCATGACAACTTGAAGGACGCATTCGGATTCGGTTTCAAACGGATCATGCCGGCCTTGTTTGATGCGAAAGATATCTGCTTTGATACCATTCTTATTTCACATGAGCATCCTGATCATCTGGATCTGGTATCGTTGCCCGGGTTTCTGAATAACAACACCACAACAGTCTATATGAACAAACAGAGCATACAGATGTCTGAAACGGTTGTGGATATAAGCCGCTTGTTTTTGGCGGAAAGAGAAAAGCAGTATCACGTCAATGATTTTGCGCTGACGTGTACTATGGCAGACCATGGAGAAGCGGCGCCGGATGCGCTGGGTTTTTTATTGGACTTTGGCTTCGCAAAAATCTATTTTTCGGGAGACACCGGCTACAACAAACGGGCGCTCAAAGCCGTATGCCGTCAGCAGCCCGAGATATGCATACTTCCTATCAACGGTGCATTCGGCAATCTCAATCCTGAGCAGGCATTTTCTCTGGCATGCGAATTGAACAGCAGGATTTGCATACCCTGCCATTACTGGATGTTACCCATGCATAACGGGGATCCACAGCACTTTCTGAATTGCTTTAACAACCAAACAAAATGCAAACCTTTGTTGCTCCGGCTGGGAGAAGCTTTTATATACAAGGATTCATATTCACATAAGTAAAAAAAACACAACATTTGAATAAAAAAAAAGGTTGTATATATTGAAAAAACATATATACTTAAACATAGTCGATTGTCGACACAAAACAAGAGGGGCATAAGTATGAAGAAAATGAAAATCGGGATTGCCGGAGCGGGGTTTATTTCCTCTCATCATTTTGAATGTATGCGCAGGGTGTATGGTGTCGATTTTGAGATTGTCGGCATTTTCGATATTATTCGTGAAAAGAGCCTGGAGTTTGCCAAAAAAAGAGGCATTAAAGCTTTTGATACATTTGAGCAGATGCTATCTGAGGTGGATATTGTTGATATTTGCACACCGCCTTTCGCGCACGCCGGGAACATCATTGACGCCGCAAAAGCGGGAAAACACATCATGTGCGAAAAACCGCTTCTTGGATATTCTCCGCCAAAAGAAGAATGGGAACATTTCAACGGCAGCAAAGCGTCAAAAGAAGCGATGCTAAAGAGCATTGTCTCCGAGCTGAAAAAAATTCACAAAGCAGCCGAAGAAAACGGCGTTTTGTTTGCTTATTTCGAGAATTTTGTGTACACACCTCATGTGCAAAAGGAAGCCCAGATAATCAAAAAAACAAAAGCACAGCTGCTGCGCATGATGGGTGAGGAAGCGCACAAAGGCAACCATGCGGGATATTCAAGCTACTGGAAGTATGCGTGCGGCGGATCGCTGATCAGCACGGGGTCACACCCGATGGGCGGTATTTTTTATCTGAAACGTGTGGAGGGTGAAACAACGACAGGCAAACCGATTCGGCCTGTTTCTGTGACGGCGCGGACGCATACGTTAACCAAGCTAAAAGGTTATCGTGATGAAGGGTTTTTGAGAAGCGATTATCATGACGTTGAGGATTATGGCTTTGCGCATGTCGTGTTTGAAGACGGCACGGTCGGTGACATTTTCGCAGGCGCCACCGTACTCGGCGGCATCAACGACTACATCGACGTCTATGCGAACAATCACACGTCGAGGCTGACGATCAATCCAACGACATTGATAGAGACATACAACCCCGGAACCAGGGAGTTTGACGGGATAGACATCAATTACGGCATTTCCACAAATGACGGGTGGTTAAAGATTTCACCCGATGAAAACTGGATGTATGGTTATCTGGCTGAAATGCAGGACGCGCTGGAAAGCTTTGCCGCGAAACGGCAGCCGAAATCCTGTTTGCAGCTTGCAATCGATACGACGGCGGCCATATATGCGGCATATCTGTCTGCAGAAAAAGCGGGGCAGGAAGTTTCAATAGAAAGAATTGGAGGATGACAGAATGGCAGCGAGTAAGAGTGTTGACGTAAAGACAGCATTGCCCGGCCCGAAATCTCAGGCGTTGATTGAAAGGTGGGGGAAAGCAGAGGCGAAAACGACGGGCTTTCAGGCGCCAATCGCGGTTGACCACGGACGCGGCGCGATCATATATGATGCGGACGATAACAAGTTTATCGATTGGACATCCGGCGTTTTGGTAACGAATATCGGCCATTGTCATCCGAAACTGGTGGAAAAACTGGCTGAATCCACTTCGAAAATATTGAATTGTTACGAATATCCGACAGAATACCGCGTACGTGCTGCGGAAGGGCTGATCGCCAGCACGCCGAAGCATTTGGATACATGTTTCTTCCTGACGACGGGCGGAGAGGCGACCGACGCGATGATGCGTATTATGAAGAGAAAAACGGGTATGCACGAGATCATCAGTTTTTACGGGGGATTTCACG
>JAQTSP010000133.1:0-3783 GCA_028711205.1 Eubacteriales bacterium
CGGTGTACGCGAAAAACAGCGAAGGCACAAGTTATGGAGAGGTGAAAAAAGTCACGACATACACCATGTCGGACAAGAACGGCGACGGTGTGATCGATAACGCCAGCGCGGACAGCGACGGCGACGGCGTCAGCGACGCCGATGAGATCGCGGCCGGAACCGATCCGGATGACCCGGGTTCCAAACCGGCAGGACAGATTTCGCCGCTGCTGGCGGTGCCCGGCAACGCGCCTTCGATGCCGTCGGGCACGGGCTCAACACCGATGAATGTCCGGGTGCCAAGCGCCGCGACGACGACGACATCGATCGCTTTAAAATGGGACAGCGTGGCCGGCGCGGACTATTATCTGATATGGGATTCGTCGACGGCTCCGTCGACACTGCTGGGAATGGTCAGCGGGGACGGTACAGCTTGCCTGATACAGGGACTTGATCCGGGCAAAGAATACACGTTTACGATCGCCGCATATCAGATGAGTGGCGACGGCGTATCGGCAGGCGATACGTTGATCGGCGCGGTATCGGTCACGGCCTCGACATACGGCGATTCGGATCTTCCTCTTGACCAGATCATGGGAGAGTTGACGGGAGGGAGCCCGTCGGCCGGGAGCGGCAACCGTATTGATTTATCCGGCCAGATCACCGACGAGAACGGCGTGCCTTTGGCGGGCCTGACGGTCGAGCTGCACTCCGATCCGAAAACGTCTGTGACAGACAGCAACGGATGGTAATGTTTCGATAATGTCGAGGAAGGCGAGCACACGATATATGTGTACTATGGAAACACGGTGACCGAAACGCAGCTCAACTTGCAGATCAACAGGACAAAAAGCGTGGAAGGCATTGAAACGATGTACAAAGAGGACGGCAGCATAGAATTCAGCATCAATGAGCCAAACGCAACGCTTGTCTTATGCCTTTCGATGGACGACGAGGGCAACCTCAGTATCGAGAGGGTTGAAGCGCAGCCCGTGGTGTATCTGACAGCGGACGAATTGATAGCCAGCAGCAACGGCACACTGTATTTTGCATGGTGGGTACTGGCGGCCATCGTTGCCATCATGGGCGGTATATTCTTCATACTTTTCAAAAGGCGCAGGAAAGAACAAAAAGAGGTGGCGGCAGTCAATTAATATCGCATAAAATATCGGCAAACAAAAGCAATCAGCCGTTACGCTAAGCGTGGCGGCTGATTGCATATCAGGGGGATAAAGGAAATATGTCGTTTTTGTCGAATATTGAATATATGAAAAGCAAAATATGGAAAGCGCAGAAAGAGATAAATATTATCGGGAGGTGTTATTGTGAAAAAGATTTCCACTGTCTGTCTGTTTCAAGGCCTCAACGTGCTCTTTTTTTTGGGCATGGTCGTTGTCAATGCGCTTGCAAACATTTTGCCGATCAACAACCAGACAACGGGCGAGATTTCTGACAAATATCCCAATCTGTTTGTACCGGCGGCGATTACTTTCGCGATATGGGGCGTCATCTACGTCGCGCTGGCGCTGTTTATGTTGTATCAGTCCGGTATATTGACCGGGAAAAGCGGCGTTCATAAACAATCTGTTATGGACATCGGCCCATGGTTTATCATTTCTTCACTCGCGAATATGGCCTGGATATTACTGTGGCACTACAACTTTGTATATCTTTCGCTGATTGCGATGGCTCTTATACTTTACAGCCTGATACGGATACAAATCAAGGTCAACAGACAGGACATACGCAGGAACACGCGGTGGTTCTGCCAGATACCGTTCAGCATATACTTTGGATGGATCACCGTGGCCACCATTGCCAATGTGACAGCGGCGCTGGTCAACGCCGGATGGACGCGCTTTGGCCTTCCGGAAGCCGGATGGACGATCATCATGATCAGCATCGCGGCCGTGATCACGCTGATACATCTGCTGCTGAAAAAGGATATCGCGTACGGGCTCGCCATTATATGGGCGTTCGCGGGTATTTTTATCAAACATGTCACAACTTTTGAAACAAGTTACCCCGGTGTCGTATTAACGATCAGCCTGTGCACCGGTATGATTGTGGTCGTTATGTTTTTTTCAAAGACTCGCTGGAGCTCGGTGAAACAGCTTTTTTCACAGGGAGCGCGCCAATAACGCACTCCTTTCGTGACTGTAAGAAGCGTAACCGGTATGCTGATTCAGGCGTTATACATACCGTGGCTTTCCATGTAATGAAAAATGCTCTCTCCGTGCTGCTGCTCATCTTTTTGTATATGGTTGAGTACCTGCCTGATGCCGGGGTCTCTGAATTCGAATATCGCCGTGTTATACGTTGAAGACACATACTTTTCGGTTGAAAGAAGATCTTCGCACATATCCGAATCGCTGACAAGCCCGCTCTGCGTGCCTGACTGAAGCGGCGGGAACGGGCTTTGCGCCGTTTGTGCGCCCTGTTGCTGCATATTTGGCATCTGTCCTCCAAGCAGCTGGTTCAGCGTATCAAGATGCTGCCTCTCCTGCTGCCCATGGGATGCAAAAAGCTGTTTTAGCTGTGTGTCCTGCGCCTGGTTCGCATAATTGGTGTATTTTTTGATGCACAGCTCCTCGTGTTTTTTTTGGTCCTGAAGCAAGGACGTTTCTTTTTGGTTTAAACTGATCATAAATTTCACCTCCCGTATTAGATTTTGCTATCAATAGAAAAATATTCAGGGTTTTAAAAGCAAATCAAAAGAGCGCCTATGTTTGACGCTCTTTTAAAGATGCTTAGTTATTCCCCGGCAAACTCCTGCACAGCGGCGGCGTCGGATTCGGGATCAAATAGAATATCCCATTGGCTTGTTTCGGATATCTTTATCACTTCCGGCACATGCAAAAACTGCGGATCGTTTTCGATGCAGTATATGGCGCTGTCCGCGATCGCCTGCCATTCTTCGTCGGGTATGTCTGTCGTGTAGTTCTCCTCAACATTGGCTGCGATGGTCATCAGGTCGTCGCTTGTAAAGCCTAAAGCCTTGATGCTTTGGATGACGGCGGTCAGGATATTGCTGTGATGCTCTCTGAATCTCATTTCCTCTACTTCGGCCGTCGGGTTATCGTACGTCGTGTTGAAAAAATATCCGGCTGTCTGTATTCCCGAAAGCATCTGGTGCCCCGTTTGCGTGACTTCCTCCCATGCCAGTCCTAAAATGTGCTCAACATAGCTTGCCATTTCGTTGACAGACAGGTCCTGCATGTCGATTTCTATGCCCTCAAGCGCATCGACGATGTCAGAGACACCCGACATGTTCATCAGCACCCAGTAGTCGATATCGATGCCGAAGTTATTTTCCAATGCGGCGACCGCGCCGTCTGCGCCAAGCGCGCCGCAGAGAAACTGCAATTGTCCTGTCTCAACGCCGCTTTCCGTCTCGACATCCACCACGAGGTTATACGGAAATGTGGTGAACTTCATAACGCGGTTTTTGGGGTCGATCGTGATCAGTATATGCGTCAGCGCATACGTATTGCCGCTTCCCCTCGAAAAGTCGGCTTCGCTTGAACCCATCAATAATATATTGACATGTTCAATCCCGTCGGGTATCGGTTCGGGTGCCGCCTCGGGTTCGGCGGATACGCCCGATTCCCGGACTTCCGGTTCCGCCGATTCTTGCGTTTGTTCGGCAATGGGTTCTTGCGTTTTTGCGCATGCAGCCAGCGAAAACAGCATGAATACAGCGATCGCAAAAAACAATATTTTCTTCATCATCATATCACCTTTCCTCCGAAATGATGCCAAGATTCATTAGGCATACTAACTATTCTGATTTTAATACGAGTA
>JAQTSP010000133.1:3793-7215 GCA_028711205.1 Eubacteriales bacterium
AAATTTTAATATATTTTTGGCTAAAAAAACATACCGTAGCGTATTTTTAAATAATGGTATATTTCCCGAGGTATATTGACGTTGCAGCACGACTGCAGGCCCTCGAACCCCGGAGACGAATTGACCTCGCATATCTTATAATGGCTTTCGTCAAAAAGAAGGTCAACGCCCGCGATATCGAGCCCGAGTATCCGTGAGGCTTCGGTGGCCAGCCATTCGATCTCGGGCGTGACCTCGTGTTCGCGGACCGTGCCGCCCGCTGAATAGTTCGCCTTAAAGCCGGTGTCGGCCGATGTCCTCTCCATGCAGCCGACAACTCTTCCGCCGATGACGAACACGCGTAAGTCTCTGCCGAAGCTTGACTGCACAAACTCCTGTAAAATCAGATTAAACTTGGGGTTTGTCACTTCTATCAGCTGTATCAGGTCAATGAGATGCGATTTTTTTTCGGCCAGGAACACGCCCTTCCCCTGGGAGCCGGATATCGCTTTGATGACGACCGGAAAGCCGATCTGCTTTTCGATCAGCTCGGCGTCGATCGGGAACCGCATCAGCATCGTTTTTGGCACGGGCAGATTTTTTTCCGCGAGTATCTGCTGTGTAAAAAGCTTGTCTTTGACGGTTTCGACGCTGAAAGACGAGTTGACGCAGGGTACGCCAAGCTTTTCAAGATGGCGCATGATGGACAGCGCAAAATATGTTGTGCCCGCGCCCATTCGGGGAAGCACAAAATCGGGAAGAGGCGCCGGCTTTCCGTCAACAAATATGCTTTTACGGTCTTCTCTGGTGACGATAATATCGAACTGTTCCGGCCGAAGCACTTTTAAGCTGATGTTCTGTTCATTTGCGACCTTGATAAAATACTGAATTTCATAGTTCTCAGGCTTTAAGTTGGCTTCGGTCTCTTTGTATATGATCCACCCTTGCATTTTTCTCCTCCGAAAATAACAGTATTTAACATAATATTACTCAAAATATTGTCAATTGGCAATGAAACAAATATATATTTTAACAATAGTATATTCTGCTGAATATACGGTATATGCAATGATAACCGCAGAAATTTCAGGGGACAGGCTTTACCGCATATCACAACAATGGTATAGTATAAAAAACAAAGCAATTTGAACGGAGGCATATCATGATCGAGTTAAAAAGCGTATCAAAGACGTACGGCGGCCGCATAAAAGCTGTGGACAATATGTCGCTTGACATCGACTCGGGATGCATATACGGATTTTTAGGGCCCAACGGCGCGGGTAAAACGACGACCATCAAACTGATCACAGGCATCATCAAGCCGGACGGCGGTACTATTTTGGTCGACGGCGACGATGTACAAAAAGATCCGCTGGCAGTTAAAAAAAACATCGGGTTTGTGCCAGACGACCCGAACATATTTTTGCGCCTCAAAGGCATCGAATATCTGTCGTTTATGGCGGATATATATGACGTCGGGTCGGGCGACCGGGAGCAGGCGATCTCGGAGCTTGCCCGGCGTTTCGAGATGAGCAACGCGCTGGGCGACAGGATACAAAGCTATTCCCACGGCATGCGCCAGAAGATCGTCATCATGGGCGCCCTGCTCCACAAGCCGAAGGTGTGGATACTCGACGAGCCCATGACGGGGCTCGATCCCAAATCGGCGTTCGAGCTGAAAACGATGATGCGCGAGCACGCGGACGAGGGGAATACGGTGTTTTTCTCGACGCATGTGCTCGAGGTCGCGGAAAAAGTCTGTGACAAGGTGGCCGTGGTAGGCAGCGGGCACATACTGTTCGCGGGCAGCATACACGATATGAAAAAAAGCGGTGACGCTTCGCTTGAAAAAATGTTTTTGGAGATGACGCAAAATGCATAAAGTTTTTCTGCTTGCAAAAACGATGCTGAAAAGCGGCGGCGGGATGTTTGCCAACAAAAGCGGTAAGATAAAGTGGTGGCTGCCGGTCGTACTGCTTTTTGCTTTTAGCAGTTTTATTCTTTCGATGGTCATGATGACGTTCAATCTGTATGATATGCTTGGAGGCGCTGCGGACGCGATACTGCCTCTGGCGTTTGGCGCTACGAGCATCGTCATATTTTTCTTTGGCATCTTCTACGTGGTGTCAACGATGTATCACGCGGACGACATCGAGATACTGATGGGCCTGCCGCTTTGTACGTATCATATACTTGGCGCGAAGTTCCTGACGCTTGTGGTCTATGAATATATTATCGAAGCGTTTGTGCTGTTGCCGATACTCGTGGCGTTTGCGATAAAAAGCGGCGCCGGTATACTGTTTTGCGTTTACACGGCGGTGCTGTTTGTCATCACACCCGTGATCGCGCTTGCGATGTCATCCGTTATCGTGATCATCGTGATGCGTTTTACAAACTTCGGAAAAAACAAGCAGGCGTTTAAATTCATCGGCGGCATTCTCGCGATAGTGCTGGCCATTGGGCTGAACGTGGTGATACAAAGGTCTGTCAGGAACGTCAGCCCGGAGCAGATCATGGCGATCATGACCGGAGACGCCTCCGTGGTTGCTTTGTTCAGCAACATGTTCCCGGGCATCGTGTTCGCGGCGAATACGCTTGTATACAGCCATACCATTGACGGCCTTCTCAACCTGATGATGTTCATACTATGCTCTGCGGCGGCGGTGGCGGTGTTCCTGGGCATTGGCCAGCTGTTCTATTTGAAAGGTGCTGCCGGAGTCACGGAAACGGCCGCAAAAAGAAAAGGGATCGCCGACCTTGGCAAGACGACGGCAGGCATGCCGGTGACAAGGGCATACGTTAAAAAAGAGATACGGCTGCTTTTTAGGTCGCCTATCGCCTTTTTGAACTGCGTGCTGATGAACTTCATATGGCCGGTGCTGGTAATCGTCATGCTTTTCAGCAGCGGCCAGTCAATTGACCAGGTCAGCGGCATTATCTCGGGTATAGATGACGGATTGCTTGTTGCGATCATCGTGGGCGCCAGCGCGTTTTTATCTTCGGCGAACGCGATCACGAGCACCGCGATATCACGTGAAGGCAAAACGTTGTATTTCACCAAATATATCCCGGTGCCGATGGAAAAACAGCTGAAAGCGAAGACGATGGCCGGCATGATATTTTCCGGGGCCAGTGTTGTTGTGCTGGTGATTATCTGCGTCTTTTTGGGCGTCGATATCTGGGTGGCGCTGACATCGCTTTTAATCAGCCTTGCCGCCATGATTGCCGCCTCGATGGCAGGGCTGCTGATCGATGTGGCCAACCCGAAACTAAACTGGATGAACGAACAGCAGGCGATCAAACAAAATGTCAACGTCCTTTTGCATATGCTTTTCGGGCTTGTAATGGCCGCGGCGGCGATCGTGCCTGTTCTGTTGATCGTGATGTCGGAAGCCGTTGCAGTCATATATACCGCTGCTCTCTTTGTACTGCTGGCGGTCGTG
>JAQTSP010000134.1 GCA_028711205.1 Eubacteriales bacterium
AGAATTTGCGGGCCGGCCTTTACCGTACAGTGTGCGCCTGGTGACAATATGATGCTGCATAAAGCGCTCGAAAGGGCCCGGGCCGGCGACGTTATCGTGGCCAGCGTAGGGGACGCATATGAATACGGTTATTTTGGAGATTTAATGGCAACAAGTGCCATGGCAAAAAAATTGGGCGGCCTGGTCATCGAAGGATGCATACGCGACAGCGCGGAAATTATCAAAATGGGATTTCCTATCTTTGCAAGGGGCTTTTGTATCAGGGGCACTGTTAAGGGCACATTGGGCGTTATCAATTATCCGACGGCATTTGGCGGCCTTACAATCAACCCTGGAGACCTGATCGTTGGCGACGATGATGGCCTCGTATCGGTTAGAAGAGAGGATGTTCAATCCGTGTTGGTTAAGACGTGTGAACGCGTTGAAAAGGAAAAAGTTAAGGAGCATGCCTTGTCCACCGGTGTCTCCGGCGTTGAATACAATAATTTTGGCCCGTTGTTTGAAGCGATGGGACTTGTCGAAGAATAATCAGAAGTCAAAGGAACAATATGAAAGTAAACATTGACTCATTAAAAGCATGTGCTGTCGAAATATTAGTTGCCTGTGGCGAAGCACATAACAATGCTTTGCATGTGGCGGAAAACATGGTCAGGGCTGATGCGAGAGGCGTGACGACTCATGGCACTTATCTCCTCACCCCGATATACAACCGCGTGCAGGTCAAGCAGCTTGAGTTGCCGACAATGGTGAAAATTGTTAATGACGATTCTGCGACTGCTGTTGTGGATGGAAACGATGGATTGGGTGCCGTGGCAGGCCAGCTTGCAGTTGAGATTGCCAAAAAAAAGGCGCGGCAGTATGGCATAAGCATCGTACTGATCCGAAACACAAATAATATAGGTTCGCTCGCGTATTATACGGAACAGTTGGCAAAAGAAGGCATGATCGCGATGATGTCCTGCAATGCGGCGCCTGCGATGGCGCCTTGGGGCGGCGCAGAACCATTTATGGGAACCAATCCGATATCGTCGTCAATATATACAGGTGAAGACAACGTTTTCTCGGCTGATATGGCAACCAGCGTTGTTGCGAGAGGAAAAATACGCAAGGCAGCGCGTAACGGGCAAAGTATACCTGATGATTGGGCGATGGATGAAACCGGCAAGCCGACAACCGATCCGAACGAGGCTTTGAAGGGGACGCTTATGCCTATGGGAGGCCCAAAGGGCTCGGCAATCGCGCTGGCCGTCGACATCATCTCGGGTATTCTCGCGGGCGCGGGCCATGCGCCCAATTTGAAAAGCTTTCATGTAACGGAAGGGCCGACGGGCGTGGGCGCTTCGCTTATCGCGGTCGATATTCAACATTTTATGGATAGAAAAGATTTTTCGGCCATTATGGGACATTACAAAGAATCCGTCAAAAGTATGAAAAAGGCCAATGATATGCTGGAGATCATGATGCCGGGAGAACTGGAATACAGAAAGGAACAAGCCAGCATGGAAAACGGTATTGACCTGGATGAAAATGCCGCAACGGCGCTTCGCAGCCTGTTGCAGAAGATCGGTTCGGATATGCAGTTGGATATACAGTCAAGCTGATGCCCGTTGGCCCATCAATAATGGTAAAAAGGGGCGGCAGCATCATTAAGCACCCTTTCATGATTCACTTAATAATAAGAATACTTACTGGAGGTCACAATGCAAAACAAATATGAGAATTACATCAATGGTCAGTGGGTTAAGCCAAAGTCGGGTCAATATTATCAGAATTACAATCCTGCTGATGACACACAAATTTTAGGTGAGTTCCCGCTTTCCGAAGCTGAAGATGTTGAGGAAGCGGTTGAAATGGCACATAAAGCGTTCCAGTCCTGGGGTAAAATGCCTCCTGCGCAGCGAGAGGGTTACATCAAACGCTTTGTGGAGCTTTTAAACGAAAACAAGCAGCAAATAGGCGAAGCGCTTTGCATGGAACAGGGAAAAACATTGAAAGAAGCGCTTGGCGAACCTACCCGCAGCGTTGCGGAATGCAGTTTTATGTTGGGCGAAGGTCAGCGCCTTGAGGGTATTACGATGCCAAGCGACCGCGAGGGCGTAACGAGCGTTGCTGTCCGCGTGCCTCTTGGCGTTATTGCGGCGATTGCGCCATGGAATTTTCCGTTTCTTACGCCCATCAGAAAAATCATGCCCGCGCTGGTTGCGGGCAATACCGTTGTGTTTAAACCCGCGTTTGACACGCCGCTCTGTGGCGTAAAACTGATGGAACTTTTCGACAAGGCCGGTTTTCCCGCCGGCGTTGTCAATATGGTTATCGGCAAGGGCAGCGTGATGGGTGACGCGCTTGCCAAAAATCCGTTGGTTCACGGCATCACATTTACCGGTTCCACAGCCGTCGGACGCCGAATCAATTCGATGGCCGCCCTGAATTTTACAAAGGTACAGTTGGAAATGGGCGGAAAAAACCCGGCTATTGTTGCGGATTATAAGGATTTGGATTACGCGGCAAGCCAATTGACATCAGCGGCTTTTGCGGTTGCAGGACAACGGTGTACGTCTATCAGCCGTATTATCGTATTAAAAGAGCTTGCTGAGGAGCTTGAAAATCTGATTGCCAAAAAAATGCAGAATTATGTGCTGGGAAATGGTATGGATTCGAAAGTCAGCATCGGGCCGGTAATCAATCGTCGAGCGGGCGAGAGTATTATGGGATACATAAATGGTGCGGTTTCGGAGGGCGCCACGATAAAGGCGGGAGGAAAACAACTTTCAGGCGGTATCTTTGATAAAGGATTCTACATTGAGCCGACGCTTATCACAGATGTGAAACCCGATATGAAGGTGGCGCGGGAGGAGATTTTCGGGCCGGTGCTGGTGAGTATAAAGGTCAACAGCTTTGAGGAGGCAATGGCAGTCGCGAACGGCTCTGAATATGGCCTTGCGGCGTCGCTCTTCTCGGACAATCTGGATTATATATACAGATTTCAAAAAAATATTGAATCCGGCATGGCCCACATCAATCATGGTACGGTCACAGACGGTTACATGCCTTTTGGCGGGGTCAAATCATCGGGTATCGGCGCTTTTTCGAAAGGCAAGACAAATAAAGATTTTTTCACCGATCTAAAGGTAATATATACAAAATGGACAAAATAAATAGAAGGAGGTAGAATATATGACTGGGCTGAAATGGGTAGATATCGCAAATGTTGATGCCGTTTTCAAGGAAGGGCGGACAAGCTGGATCGTGATATCCGAGAAGACGGTGGGGGCACAGAATCTTGCCATGGGCGTCAATGAGACGCATGTTGGCGGGAATGTACCCGCACATAAGCATGATAAAGAAGAAGAAGTCATGTTCTTTCTGCAAGGCAAAGGACAGTTCGTTACAAAAGATCAAATCATAGAACTCAAACCAGGTATTTGTGTGTTCAATCCGCCGGGAGAAACTCATTCTATTGTCAATACTGGGGATGAAATATTAAAGTTTGTTTGGATCTATTCTCCGCAGCTGGATTCGCACAGAAATAAATAAATTCTGATTGGAGAAAAATATTTTGTCAAAGTGGAGTTTGCCCCCAAAGGGTGGCCATATGGAAGCACCCGACAAAATGTACTATCAGACCATGACCAGGCTGGATGTGGAAGAGCGCTTGAAACAGAACGATGTGCTGCTTATCCCGATGGGATCCACGGAAAATCACGGCGCCTCCGGCCCGCTGGGCGAAGACACGTTTATCGTTACGCGCATCGCCGAAATGGTGGCTGAAAAAACCGGCTGTACGATCGCAGAACCTTTATGGTATGGATCGCATCCATTCCATCATATTGGACAGCCTGGCACCGTACCTTTGCCGGACAGCGTATTTATCGATTTGATTCGTGCAATCATTACGGGTTTCTGGAATACCGGTTTCAGAAAGCAGATTTTTATCAGCCTGCATGGGCAGGAGTATTCATTGCCGGTTGCATTACAGGAATGGGGTAAGAAATATCAGGTTCCGGCGATGCTGTATTTTGTCGATATTCCACGGGTAATGGCGCAGACGCTCATGGATAAAGAGCATGGCGGCCCCTATGACAGGCCGTTCCAGCACGCCTGTGAGGCCGAGCAATCCATAGCGCTTGCACTGTTTCCGGAGCTATGTGATATGGAGCATGCTGAGAACACGGATACCAAAGGCTTTCTGCCGGCAGGCCATGTCGACAGAGGCGGCGATATTTACGGCAATCCGATTCCGGGACATTGCCAGATCGGCAATTGCGGTATCGAATGCGTCACGTTCCCTGAAGGCGTACTGGGGCATGCAAAAGACGCTGATGCGAAAAAAGCAGTGACTTCTATTGAAAAAACATGTGATTATTTGCAGAAACTGATACACGATATATTGGAGGCATATCCCGCCGGCAAACTGCCGGATGCACAACTGATGAGCCAGCGGGACCCGGAGGAGATCGAGAAACTACTCAAGGGGCCTCTCAAAGGCGGCAAACATATTTATACGCTTGCCTGGCCGCCGTGATCGCAGACAGGGCGATAAAGATGAGAAAGGAGCTTAACATTGAACCAGTTTATTGTACCAAGAAAAATATTTTACGGATATGGATCGTTGAATAACGTGACTGCGCTGACCGATGAACGTGCTGTAATCGTGACGGATGCCAACATGGTCAGTCTGGGCTGGCAGAAAAAAGGATCTGAGATATTAAAAAAGCAAAACATTGAATACACCGTGTTTTCAGAGATTGAACAAAACCCGTCCCGCTCAACGGTGGATAAAGGTGCCCGGATCGTTAACGAATTTAAGCCGGATCTGATCATCAGTTTGGGAGGAGGCTCCGTTATTGACGTTGGCAAGGCATTGTTCGTGTTTTATGAGCTGCCGGAATTAACGTGGGATGAGGCAATCATACCCTTCTCGCTGCCGCCGCTCAGGAAAAAGGCGCATTTTATCGCCATACCGTCTACAAGCGGTACGGGAACAGAAATGACAAAAGCGGCTGTTATTACAAATGATTCTTTGCCGACACATGTGAAGAAACCTATTCTATCCGTTGATCTGGTGCCGGATATCGCAATACTCGATCCGGAACTATGCCTGACCATACCGCCTGCCGTTACCGCGGATACGGGGCTTGATGTGCTTTCGCATGGGCTGGAGGCATACGTCTCAAAACCGGCAAACAACTTTAGTGATCCGCTTGCATTGGAAGCAATAAAGATAGTATTCGAATGCCTGCCGCAGGCTTATGATGACGGATCAAACAAAATCGTCCGTGAAAAGATGCATCTGGCATCAGGCATTGCCGGTATGGCTTTCGCCAACGCCGGCCTTGGTATCATGCATGCGTTGGCGCATCAGTTGGGCGCTGTTTTCGGGATATCACACGGAAGAAGCAACGCACTTGTGATGACAAATGTCATTCGCTTTAACTTTGACGCAGCAAAGGAACGCTACATGAAAATATCGCGCGCAATCGGTGTGGAGGGCGCCTCTGACAGTGACATGCTGGAAGGCCTGATTCAAAAAATCAACCAGTTGATTTCGCGGGTGAATGTCCCGCGGGCACTCAAAGACGCGGGACTTGACCGTGAAGAATTCATGGGGAAACTCGAAGTGATATCCAAAAACGCCATGAATGACGGCATGCTGCGCGGGAATCCCCGTGAAGCGTCGCTGGACGATGTCAAAAAACTTTATCAGGAAGCGTGGGAAAAGTAGATATCTAAAATTTACCGGTGGACGGTTAAATGAGAATTGATTTACTGTAAATATAGATACAGTATCATATTAGTAAAAATAGGAGGAAAAAGATGAAAAAGATGTTAAAAAGGACTATTGTACTTGTGATCACAATGTTGATGGTCGTGGCGTTGGTTGGCTGCGCAAGTGGGACACAGGATACCCAGGAAACACAACAAGAAGATTCGACTTCGCCGTCGCTGTCACCCTCAGAGGAGACAAGCAGTGATACTGTAGATGAGCCAGCAGAAGATCTTCTGATCGGCTACATATGCATTGACTTCTCAAACATATCCTTTGCTGAACAGTCAAAGTATATGAAGCAGAGATGTGATGAACTCGGTATCACGTTGCAGATGGTAGACATGAAGAGGGATGTCAACTTGCTTCTGCAATATATAGAGAGCTTTAAGTCTGCAGGCGCAGGGGCTATTATTTTCCCCGCGTTTGATGCGAGCGTTCCGACAGAAGTCATCAAGGATGCGCATGACTCGGGCATATTCATAATGGTACAAGAGACACCGCTTTCCGATACGTCGGTATTTGACGCCTGGACAGGCACCGAGGCTGTTGTAACAGGAAGGGGTATCGGCCAGAACGCCGCAGATTGGATCAATGCCACTTTTGATTCAGATGAGAGAGTTGAAGTCGCTCTGTGCTATAACCCCGGCTATCCTCTTTCGGCTGGCAGGATGCAAGGCGTCAGGGAGATACTTGAAGCACAGTGCCCCAACGCGGTGATCGTGGCTGAGGAGAATGCCGTAACGGTTGAGACCGGCGTTGAAGCGGGAGAGAACTTCATACAGGCGTATCCCAATCTGAATTGCGTCATCTGCGCGACAGACAACGGCGGACTGGGTGTACTCGAAGCCTTTAATGCGGGCGGCAAGACCGGTGAGGATGTAGGTATCTTTGGCTGTGACATGAATGCCCAGGCCATCGTAGAGCTGAGAAAGCCCGACAGCGTTTTCCGCGGTACGATTGCGCAGAACATGAACAGAGCCGGTATTGAGGTCATCGATGCGTGTTACGCCGCGATGACGGGTGAAACTTATCCGGAGCGTATCCCATATGATGTGACGCCCATAACACATGACAATATTGAGCAACACCTCTTGGAGAATCCGGAAGAATTGCCTCTGGACTGATCGAACAAATTTGAATAAGATAAGGTTCAAAGCCGGATATTTATCCGGCTTTGAACCGAAAAATGGTTAATGGAGGTATTTCATGGCCGAAGATGTTTTGTTACGTACAATTAAATTGGATAAAAGCTACCCGGGCGTCCGCGCACTGAACGAGGTTTCCATTGAGGTGAAGCAGGGAGAGGTGCACGCGATCGTCGGTGAAAACGGGGCGGGCAAGTCTACCCTGATCAAAATGATCTCCGGCGCCGATACCCCGGACAGTGGAAAGATTATATACAACGGAAAAACGTACGAAAAGATGATGCCGCACCTT
>JAQTSP010000135.1 GCA_028711205.1 Eubacteriales bacterium
AATTTGTTTGATAGCACAGTCAATGTAGCCTTTGCGTCCCGACGCCTCATAAATTGTTGCGGAAGAATGCGCTTTGAAAGCTTCTACGATTTCTGTATCAGGCCGTATGATTTTTGTTATTACATGTATCATGTCACAGATATCTCCGTATGGTATATTTGGATCCGGCAGGTGATATATCACCTATATTTAATATATATTAAGATAACATACCTATGTTTAATAGTCAATAAAATATTAATTTTTTTTATTAATATACTGGTGTAATATCATTGTTTCTGTTATAATAAAAAAAAACTGTAAAGGTTTACTATGAAAAATACTTTAAGCGCTAAAGCATATGATGCTTTAAAGGACAAAATCATCACTCTTCCCAGCGGTTCTTATTTAAGTGCGCGTCAATTTGCGGAAGAAATCGGGATAAGCTATACACCCGTACGTGAAGCTTTTCTGCGTTTACAGCGCGAAGGCGCTATAAGGCAGGTACCGAATGTCGGTTTCTTTGTGGAAACCTTGGATTATTCCGATTTAATTCAAACCTATCAAGTACGCGAGTGCATTGAAGCGTTTGTATTAAACAAGACAATACACCGCTTTACTGAACATCATATTGAAAAGATGCGCGATCTGATCCACAAACAATATGATGCTCTGTCTGCAGAAAAAATATTTGATTATATCAACCTGGACATAGAGTTCCATGGAATCATGTTTCAGATATATGATAATAAGCACTTGCTCAATCTATACCGCAATGTTCGTGAACAGCGCATGTTTTGTTCCAGCAAAATCGCATTGTCTCTGAATGCTGATGCGATTCATGAACACGAAATGCTCGTTGATCACATCGAATCAGGCAACAAGAAAGAAGCCATCAACGTACTCAATTCGCATATCGAAAACAGCAAACAGCGTATGAGGGATGGTTATATCAACGTTGCAGATTAGCAGACTGCATTGGTAGCACTTCAGATATCATTATCAAGTCTCATTAAATAATGTTGCAATTTTCAAACGTTTCGCTCATTATTTGCAATATTTTACGTTTTGTTGTATATATATAATATATAATTTTTTATCGGGTTTCTTTAATAAACGTGAAGGGAGGATCGTTTAATAAAGGTTAACCGCACTCATAATTATTTTATTACTTATCCTTTATTAATTATTAAAAATGAAAATCGCTATTATCATGGACCAGTACGATAACCAAAACAACGGGACCACTGTTTCTGCTGCGCGTTATACCGCGCGCCTTCGGGAAAGAGGGCACGAGGTGCGCATCGTCGCGACGGGGAAACCGGGGCCGGACAAATTCGTCGTGCCGCCCGCAAACCTCGGCCCCATCGGTCCGCTGATCGCGTCCCAGGGCATGGCGTTCGGCCGGCCTGACGATGCCGTGATCAGAGCGGCTCTCGACGGCGTCGACATCGTCCACCTGTACCTGCCGTTCAAGCTGTGCATGAGGACGCGGCGCATCGCAAAAGAGATGGGCATACCACACATGGCGGCGTTTCACTGCCAGCCTGAAAATGTCACCTACAGCATGGGCTTAAGGCGCCTTAAGTTCGTTCCGCACCTCTTATACCATTGGTTCCGGCGCCGTTTCTACCGTTATATCCGCAACATACACTGCCCTTCCCCCTTTATCGCCGATCAGTTAAAAAGGCACAGATACAAGGCCCATCTGCACGTGATATCGAACGGCGTGGACGAGACCTTTGTGCCTATGGATATCAAAAAACCGGCGGAATGGCAGGACAAATTTGTCATCACGATGGTCGGGCGGCTGTCGATGGAAAAACGCCAGGACCTCGTGATCAAAGCGGCGATGCGTTCAAAATACCGCGACAGCATACAGCTCGTATTTCTGGGCAACGGCCCAAAAAAAAAGTACTACGAGCGTTTGGGGAAAAAGCTAAAAAACAAGCCGGTATTCAAATACGTGAGCAAACAAGAGCTTATGCACCTCTATAACCAGAGCGACCTTTACGTCCATGCCGCCGAGGCGGAGGTCGAATCCATCGTCTGTATCGAAGCGATCACGTGCGGGCTCGTGCCCGTTATCGCCGACGCGAAGATGAGCGCGGCGAAGCAGTTCGCACTTGATCAGCGCAGCCTGTTCAAAAGCGGGAGCGCGCAAAGCCTTGCGGACAGTATCGATTACTGGATAGAGCATCCTGAAGAAAAAGCGGATATGAAACAGGCGTATCTCGACAGTGCCAAAGAATATACCCTCGAAAAGTCGATAGACCAGATCGAGATGGTGTTCCGCCGTGTGATCGCTCAGCAGCGCAAAAAACAGCTGGCCCCGAACGACCCGCACCGCCACGTCTTCCATATGCCGACGCCCTTTGTCTACGACGTGGATGAAAATTTCCGGTTTGTCAACCGCAACATATTCTTCCGCCTTGGCTCGGCAATGGTGTTTTATCTGATCGGCATACCGCTGCTCACGATCGTGGCGCGATTGTTTTATGGCCTGAAGATGACCGAAAAAAAGAATCTGCGGTATCTGAAAGGCGGCGCCGTCACCGTGACCAACCATGTGCACGTTCTCGATTCGCCGATGGTGGCCTGCACGCTGTTTCCGCGCAAACCGCTGTTTGCCTCCCTCAAATCCAATTTCGAAATACCCGTCGTGCGCCGTCTCGTACGGCTTTTGGGCGGCGTGCCGATACCAGAGTCGCCAAAAGCGCTGCACGCATTCATGGAAAGCATGAGGCGCCAGCTGCAAAAAGGGCGCATCGTCCATTTTTACCCCGAGGCGTCGCTGTGGCCGTGGCACGAGGAGCTGCGCCCCTTCAAAAACGGGGCTTTTCATCTGGCCGTCAAATCGGGCGTGCCCGTCGTTCCGATGGTATTCACGTTTCGCGAACCCGGGTGGCCCTTATCGATGTGGCACAAAAAGCCGCTTGTCACGATGAAGATCGGCCGGCCGGAATATCCCGCAAAGCAGGGCAGCGACAGACACCGTATATCAAAAATGCGCGACGCCGTTCAGTATTCCATGGAGAACATGCTGAGCGAGAATAAAAAAACCGCATCCTGACCCGCGCTGTCTCATGGTCTCGACATACGGAATCAAAATACCGATGATTGTGTCAGAGGCTGATGCAAAAAAACCAGCATTCCGTGTTATCGCCGCGGAATGCTGGTTTCATATCCCTGTTGTGGCCTTTTGCCTGCCGGTCAGGCGTCCTCTTCGAGACCCATTATCTGCCTGTATTCTTTTCTGAGTGTGTTAAAGTTGTCATAATGCTCCTGATAATCACTTTTAGCACCCGAAGCCTTTGAATCATACTCTTGTGCTTTGGCCATCGCCTCATCCCCCAAATCAGCATAAAAACCTGCTGTTGCATAATCCTCTACAAGAAAGAAATAATAAAAGACTTGTCCCCAATACCAATCATAATCACCCCAGTAACCGTTTGCGGTACTTTTATTCGATGAATATACTGCATAATCCTTCAAATATTCAATATATTCGTCCAGTGCCTCGGTGCGTTTTTCGAGCGCTGTTTTATAATCCGCGATAAGCTGCGTAAAATCTTCCGGCACCTCGGTTTCAAAAACCGTTGTAATCATGACTTCGTTCTGCGCTAAGACCTCACCGATCTTTGCCTGCTTCTCGCTGTTCGACAACTCTTTATCCTTAATCGTATTGTCGATCTCCTCCTCCATAGACTCACTCGCTGTGAGTATCTCGTCCATCGCCGTGATAAACAGCGATATGTCATTGAGCGCCTTCGCTTCGTCGCTCAGTACAAAAACGTTAATATCGACTTTATTTATAACCTGACTGTATAATGCGTTTTCGTTGACACCCTCAATTTCACTCTTTATTACGCCCAGTTGTTCATATTGTCTGGCAAGATACGCAACCTTAAGTTTAAGCCCCTCTCCACTCTCCCCCGTGTTCGATATCAGCGCCTCATTTAAATCGGCAACCTTTTTCTCGATCGGTTTTATCTCCGAATAATAATCGATACACGCATCGATGCATGTCTGAACATCATCAATGCAGGTATAAATATAATCGCTGCAGCCATAAAGATCATCCGGCATTACAAGTGAGTCAAATATAAATTTGATCCTTGCGGGTTCTCCGTCGTAGTCATTAAACCGCGCAATCACTTCATCGACAGTGTTTTCTGTCGTCTTGGTGATGATACAGATATTCTGTTTAAGCTCGGATATACTGTATAACACATCTTCAACATCGCCGATCTGCGCCAATCTGGTTTGTGCATCGGCCTCAAGCTTGTTGATGCCTAAATCCTCTGCCTTCTTCTTATCAAATAGTACAAAAACATAGTCTTTGCTTTCGTTTAACACGTTGAGTTCTTCTCTGTATACAGCATAATCAGCAAGCGTCTTCTGGTACAGAGCCAGTGTTTGCATAAACATGGCGGACTCCTGATTAAATCCATCATCCAATATAGACTGATACGATTGGACGCGTTGTTCAAGCGTGGCAATATTTTTATTATACGCCTCGGTCTGAGTGATAATGGAATATGTAACAAAACCGACACACCCTAAAACGAGTAAACCAGCAGCCATTAAGCCGATCAACAGCAGCGGTTTTTCACCAAGGCGTTTCTGCCAGCCTTTCTTTGATTCCGCGGGTATGCTCTGCTGCATTTCCTCTTTTTCGAGCACCATGGCTTCGGCAACTGCCGGCTCCATAACCTCGGCTGCCGCTGGCTCCATGGCTTGGGTTTCTATACCCTCCTGTCCGCCGTCTAAATCTGATTCCTTCTTTTTTTGAAACAGCTTTTTGAAGAGCCCTGTTTTTTTCTCAGCCGGAGCACTTTGCTGTATTGCCGCGTCCTGCGTCTTCGAATTTTCGTTTATTTCTGTCTTTTTATTTTTATTTAATAACTTTTTTAAAAAGCCTTCTTTTTTGCCGACCCGTTTGCCTGCCGGCGAAGCCATTTCCTGTACGATATCAGTGGCAGAAGCTGTCTCCTTTTTCTTTTTACCAAACCCTTTCAAAAGGCTCTTTTTCTTCGGGGGCGTTTCTTCTGCTTGGCCTGCATCTTTTTGCAAACCGGCTTCATCTGCATCCTTAAAGTTTGGCGAATCAGTTTCTGTAAAAGTCTCGCGTTTTGTCTTTTTTTTCTTACCCCGCATTGCCGTTCTCCTTCGACAAATATGTTATATTATATCATAATTAGTAATATTATGTCTACTTGTTATATTATATCATTATCTTGCAAAGGTAAACGTGAAGGGATGATCGCTTAACAAAGGTTAACCGCACTCATCATTATGCAATTCATCTTTTTTGTGTGCTGTTAAGCGGTTTGGCAGTTGATTCCGCATCCATAGATATGGTATGATAAATGATAGATTATTCAGCTGTGCATACACACAAAAACACAGTGAAAATGGAGCAAAATGAATATACTCTTTTTTTTAAAGCCGAAGGCCGACATTGTCTATATATTCGATCACTTCACTTTACGGCGGGCCATAGAAAAAATGAAGAACTGCGGATATACGGCGATTCCCGTTATAGACAACGATGGCAAATACGCGGGAACGCTGAGCGAGGGTGACCTCCTGTGGGCGGTTATTGACTACAACGCTTTTGACAACAAAACCAAAGAACAGCATCGTATAAAGGATATCCTCAAGAGCCGGCAGAACACCCCTGTCAATGTCAATGCGACGATCCAGGATTTGCTGCTGATGGCCATGAACCAGAACTTTATTCCCGTGACAGACGACCGCGGCCTGTTTATCGGCATCGTCACACGCAGGGATATTCTGCAATACTACTGCGACAAAATTATTAAGGGGAACGAGTAACGCTGCAAGTCGCCAATAATCAAGATGCGCACGGTGCATTGCTATCAAGGCTTTTCGTTCATATTGTTATACACAATTTTTCCGTGCATTAAGATCGCGCCTGGCAGATGCTTTTTAACCAGGGAACACCTTTACTCGTTTGCTTTGATTTTCTCAAGCGGCTGCTTTGCCGGGCCTTCGATCACTTCGCCGTCCATCGAAAACCGCGACCCATGGCACGGGCAGTCAAAAGAATTTTCCGCCTCGTTGTATTCGAGCGGGCAGCCCATATGCGTGCAGTGCGCCTTGTACGCATGCACGCCGCCCTCTTTGTCCCGATAGACCGCCTGCGCTTTGCCGCCGATACGCAGCACAGCGCCTTTGCCCGGCGCAACATCGGCATACTCTCCCGGCTGTATAAAAATATTGCCCGCGGTATACGCTTTGAACGTGTCGGCGCCCTGAACAAGGAAATTTTTAGCGGACGCGGCCGGTGAGATGCGTTTTGGGCTGAATTGCTCCCTCACCCCGCTGTCGATCACATTGCTTCCCGTGATACTGTCCGCGATCATCATGGCCGCGGCCGCGCTGTTGGTCATGCCCCATTTGGCATATCCTGTCGCGACGTATACGCCGTCAGCGACCGCGCCGACATACGGCATGCCGTCCAGCGTGACGCAGTCCTGCGCCGACCAGTGGTATCCGGGGCAGGCATTCGCCTGTGCAAAATCGGTGCGCAGAAAACCTTCGAGGCTGCTGTAGCCGCTTTTTGCGTCGTCTTCTTTGCCAGTCTTGTGCCCGTACCCGCCAAGCAAAAGCTGTTTCGCGCCTTTTGTATCGTGCATGCGGATCGAGTTGACGGGTTCTTCCGCGTTGATATACATACCCGAAACATCCACCTCTCCGGCATCCGTGCCGATAATGTACGAGCGCTCCTGATGCAGCCGCAGAAAGAACAGCCCCGGAAAATCGACCGGAGGATAGTTCGTTGCCAGCACGACGGTATCGGCGGTCAGAGAGCCGTTCTGTGTCTTTACGACATACGCCTTCTTTTTGATGATGCCCAGCACTTTTGAACGTTCGTGGATGCTTCCGCCGCTTTTGATGAATATATCCGCAAGCGCATACAGGTATTTCAGCGGGTGAAACTGCGCCTGATCGTCCATCGCGATCGCGCCCTGTACCGCAAATGGCAGCCGGGTCTTTGTGACAACCCTGCATTTAATCCCCAGCTTCTCGCAGGCGCGCATTTCCGTTTCGATATGCTTCTTCTCGTCTTCTCTTCTCGTATAGACGAACGACGCCACCCTTTCAAAATCACAACCGATATCGTATTCACCGACAAACGACGCGACCATTTGGAGCCCGGCGCTGTTTGCCGCGGCATAGGCAAACGCT
>JAQTSP010000136.1 GCA_028711205.1 Eubacteriales bacterium
GCGGGATAGCCAAGCAGGCTGTTGCTGTCATGAAGCAAGGTGCCGTGTTAATCAGCTTAGATCCTGCTGCTTCGTATGCAGGTGTAATTCCTATGGAAGAAAAGTTGAAGTATGCTGTCGTGCATCCCAATCATCCTTTCCTATATCTTGTAAGCGATGATGTCAACAAAATGAAAGATTTTTTTGGCGGTATCGCAGAGCAGGATATCGTCTGTGCATTGGTCAAGGGCAACGAATCGGATAAGAAAGAGCTGGAAGGTTTCATGCGTGAAATGTTTGCCCCTGTGGTGAACACATTCTGGATCACTGTCGAGCAAATGGCGATCCTGGAGCCTGGTCTGGTCGAGCTTATCGATGCTCCGCTGATCTATGTCATGCGTCAGGCTATGGAGAGAGTCATCGAGATGGGGATTCCACGCGAGGTCGCATTCTCCTTTTTAATGGGTCATCTGCGTCCGCAGATCGCCATATATTTCGGAATGACGAATTTTGATGTGTCCGACGGTGCAAAGGTTGCACAGAATCTGGCGCTGGAAGTACTGATGAAGCCCGATTGGATGGACAAAATTCTGAATATTGATGCGATCAAGAAGTGCACCGAAGGGATCGTGGAGGCGATCAGGTCGTAATAGTTTAATGCCGGGACATTGACTTCTTTTTAAATATTTACTATATTGGTAGTAAGATACTTGGCATTAACAGAGTTTTGTAACAGAATGAAAGGTAAAAAAATGTCGATTATTGAATATCCGGAAAAGGACACTTTGAAGAGGGGAATTAATCAATTTTCAATATTCAGTGCTTTATGGGTTGGGGCTTTTGAAGGATTCATTAAATGTACCGATCTCATAAAGTTTGGCGATACTGGTCTTGGCGGATTTGATGGTATCGCGGGCGAAATGATAGTAGTTGATGGCATTGTGTATAAGCCTTCACCCGGCGGCAAAGTGGAGATCAGTAAGGATTCTGATACAACGCCGTATTCTATCGTTTCCTTCTTGGATGATCCACATGTAATTGATCATTTGGAAGGCGCAAATTTGGACGATACGCGTGTCCAGCTGGAAAACGACCATTTCACTAACTGCAACATATTCTATGTCGTCAGAATGGATGGACATGTTGATTACGTCAATACGAGAACAGGCCCAAAGATGGAGAAACCGTATCCCAATCTGGCAAAGACAGTCGAATATCACGTTACGTGTGAGATGGAGGACGTTGATGGCACATTTGTTGGTTTCTGGATGCCAGCTTATGTTAAAGGTTTTAATATTTCCGGTATACATTTACACTTTATAACAAAGGACAGGACACTTGGCGGACACATGGTTGATTTCAAGAATTTCTCTGGAACGGTTAAATGGCAGGAAAAATTCTGCTACAATATTCAGTTCCCGCAGTACCCCGAATATTCGGCGTTGAATCTTGAAACTGGAGCGAGTCCGGAGGCACAAAATATACTAAGGATTTGATAAAAGATGGCATTAAAAGAAATTGAAGAAGCTTTTGGTAAAATAGAAAATCAAGGTGTCGCAAATCAGGTGGTGGATAAGCTTAAGGAGCTTATTGTCTCCAAACGATTGCGCCCGGGCGATCAACTGCCCAGCGAAGAGCAGCTGGCAAGCCTTTTGTCAGTTGGCAGAGGTTCGATACGGGAAGCTTTGACGGTTTTACGTTCTCATGGCGTGATTAAAGTTATTAGAGGAACGGGCACTTTCATTGCTTCGGATATTAGCGGCAGTTGTTATGAGAGCCTGTTTTTTGAAATCATGACAACCGAATTCAATATCGATGCATTGTCTGAATTACGCAGGTTGATGGAGATTGGTATAATTGAACTGATCATCAAAAAAAATCAGGACAATAAATTTGAGAACCTTCAAAAAATTTATGACGAGATGAATGCAGAAATAAAGCGCGGTCCCGACGAAAGAATAATAAAATTAGATATTGAGTTTCATAATGAGTTGGTAAAGTATACCCAAAATGAACTTATTGAAAAGATATATATGTTTACGCTGGAGCTTTACCGGCCTTACATCATAAAGAGTTATGATATTCAGATAGCAAACAGAAGCTTTGATGCAGTCGTGACACATAAAAAGATCATGGAGGCTCTCAAAACTCAGGATATATCCAAGATGTACGAAGTGGTCGAGTATGAGATCGCTAACTGGAAGATGCTGTTTAACAAGTCTCATGGAAATTGACGGGAATATATACACAACGCAAGTAACGATTGCCAGCATTTTTCGTATATTTTGAATTGCATGAAAGAGAGTTGAATTATAATGCATTTGCTTGGCATTGATGTTGGTACTTCTTCGGTCAAGTGCGTAATTGTTGATGAAGACCTTAATGTTGTATCATCTTCGTCAGAAGAGATAAAGCTTTATACACCCAAGCCGCAGTATTACGAACAGTTGCCGGAAGATTGGTGGCATGTGGCATGCAAAGGAATAAAAGCTGCCCTGCATATCGGGAAAATACCGCCCGGGGAAATCGTTGGGATCGGCTTTTCCGGCCAGATGCACGGGCTTGTGCCGCTGGATAACGCCTGTAATGTTTTGCGTCCAGCTATACTTTGGAACGATCTTCGCACGGTTCACGAGTGCGATGAGATATTAAGACGATTTGATGACATTGACGAATTGCTCGACTGCACTAACAATTATATCCTGCCCGGATATACAATACCGAAAATAATTTGGCTTAAAAATCACGAACCTGAGATATTCGAAAAGCTGGATGCATTCGTTTTGCCCAAGGATTATATCAGATATAAGCTGACGGGCGAGATCGCAACGGATGTAACCGATGCTTCGGGTACAGGTATTTTTGATGTCAAAAATCAGTGCTGGAGCAGTAAGATGGCTGCGAAACTAGGCATAGATGAGCATATTTTCCCCAAAGTGTATGATTCGGATGATGTCACGGGCGTTGTTACTAAGCAAGCTGCAGCGGCAAGCGGACTCGAAGCGGGAACATTGGTGTTTGGCGGTGCGGGAGACGGTGTTTGCCAAAGCACGGGAATGGGCGTTGTCAATGAAGATGTGCTGGGAGTGATAGTTGGAACATCCGGTGTTGTTTCGTCCGTCCAGCAAAATTTCTCGCGTAATGAGAACGGAAAACTGCAGTATTTTTGCAACTGTGTCAAGGGTGAATGGATAACGCTTGGATGTCAGCTCAACTCGGGTGCATCGGTGGACTGGCTAAACAAAAAGATATTAAACAACGGAAGTGACTTTACTAAGCTGAATGAGCTTGCGGAAGGATCGTCCGCGGGTGCTGGAGATTTGTTGTTTCTTCCCTACTTAGGCGGGGAACGCTGCCCGTACAACGATGCGACGGCAAGGGGCGTATTTTTTGGATTGACATATGACTCGGATCTGGGAGATATGGCCAGGGCAACGATGGAAGGCGTTACTTTCGGATTGAAGCAGATTTTCGATCTTATCAAGAGCTGCAATACAAATTTTACTCCGTCTTATGTAATAAGCTCAGGCGGATCAAGCAATAGCCAGATATGGTTACAAATACAGGCGGATATATTTGGTTTGCCGATCAAAACCGTTAAGGGCAGTGCGAAAGGCGGTGCCTACGGTGCTGCACTCATCGCCGGCGTTGGCAAGGGGATCTGGAAGGATTTGAAAGAGACGACGGCAGGGTTTGTTTTTGAGTCAGTGACCGTGCCGAGCAGGCAATCGGCGAGATATAACGAGTTATATCCCGTGTTCTGTAATCTTTATGAAAACATCAAAGGCTCGTTCGGTGAGTTATCAAAACTAAAATAATTGTTCTGGGAGACAAGAATTATGATTATTGATTCGCATGCACATATCGGAGATGATGTCGTTTTTGATGAGATAATAACCGAAGAAGATCTGTTGAGCGTATATTCAGAATATGATGTCTCTGGCGCTATCATACAGCCTATGATAACCAGGCCATACATTGAGGAAGTTCAAAATGCCCACGACAGGATTTTTGAATTTTTACAAAATAATAAGGACAGAAAGTATTGGGGAATGATATCTATGAATCCTCTTTTCAGGGACGAGGATTTTCTAAAGGAATGCAAGAGATGCAAAAATGATCTGGGGTTTGTGGGCATAAAAATTGCCACTCAGGCATATGGCGTAAGCCCTGCAAAGAGGAACGGATTTCGCGTATTTGAGGTCGCCGATGAGTTGAACCTTCCTGTGATGATACACACAGGCAGCGGCATGCCCATGTCCGATCCCGTGCAGATTCTTCCCGCCGCCCGCAATTTTCCGAAAGTCAATATTATCATTGCTCATTCGGGTGGAGACCTAATGGTGATGCAGACGGTTGAATTGGCGAAGGCTTTTGACAATGTGTTTGTAGAGCCCAGCTGGTGCACGCCTATTGCGCTGAGGGGAATGTATAGTGCTTTGGGCGCTTCAAAGATCATGTTTTCATCCGACATGCCGCAAAATTTACCTGTTGAGCTGTTTAAATATCGCCATATGATCAAAGATCAGGATGATCTGGAACAGATGTTATCCAAGACGTGCCTGGAAGTTTTCAACTTGAGCATTTAGTATCATTGATGAAATAATGGTGCCGCAGGCAGGGATCTTAAATGTCTTAATAATTATAAGAAGGGGTTATAAAAAATGAACAATATTGAATCATACAAAGAAATTATAAGCATCGAAAGCGCGTCGATAAAAAAACTGACTGACAGTCTCGATTATGATGTCATGGATAAAATACTCGCATTGTTTTGTACGATGAAAGAATCGAGCCATAAGGTGATCGTAGCCGGATGTGGCACGGCCGGAACAGCAGCAAAAAGGATTGCCCATACACTGAGCGTGGTCGAGATACCGGCATTTTATTTATCACCCGCCAATTCGATTCATGGCGGCTTTGGAGCGATACAGAAAGGCGATGTGGTCGTTTTGATCAGCAAGAGCGGCAACACGCAGGAAATCGTCAACTATATATCGGTTTCGAAGGCGAAAGGCGCTACGACCATAGGGGTCACGGAAAATGAGGAGTCAAAGCTGGGATGTGGCTGTGATATTGTCTTGAAAGTGAAAGTGGACAGAGAGCCGGATAAATGGGGGATCATCTCATCGGGAAGCATGTTAGCTGTGATATCTGTGTTTGATGCCATCGCGTTTACGGCTATGAATTACAATGGTTTTAATAAAGAGCAGTTTTATTTAATTCATTCCGGCGGTGGTGTTGGAGACATACTAAGAAAAGAACTGTGATTGCGGTCATTAAATATATGCCAGGCAGCATGTATTCATAAGAGATTTTGAGCCCGTGAAAAATTGGCAATAGCCTTCTGTGATAGAATAAACACAGGAGGCTTTTTTGACTATACCCTCGCTGCGACTGTTGAATCTTTTCCGAAAATCTTTGAAGTTCATGCTTGCTTGTTTTGACATAGTACGCTGCCACCTTCCCTTCCCCCCGTTTAGCACGATCTTATCATTATTGCAGGCCTGTAATCCGGGCACTTATAATATTGACTTTATATTATTGCCATGTTACTATAACAATACAAAAACAATACAATATCATATAATATTTTATAAGTAATGATTCTTAATGAGACTAATATTTATAAAATCAACATATGAGCGATTATTGTTATGTTATCGGAAGAAATAAACGTTTCGATCGTTTGCGGTTCAAATTACTCACCATATTGCGCAATGGTTCTTACATTTATTTTATTGTTCTATTTATTCTATAATCAAGGTTAAGGACATATAAACAGTCCACAGTGTCTATACAACGATAACAAATACGATGGAAGGGGCGTGTGAAATACACAAGATTACCGTGCGTATTTCACAAAAGTATATTATGACTAATAATATAAATAAATTTGGTATATGTGAATGGTGTCTTGCAACAAGCGGGCCTTCGGCTTTGAAAACAGCGGCGATGATTGGATTTGACGGTGTCCAGATTGGTGATCTTGGTGGTGCGGGGAAGGGATTTCCTTTGCTTGACATGAGAATTCAGTCGCAATATCTGGAAATTGCCGCACAAAGCAATATAACAATTCACTCACTTCATACACATGCATTAACGCGTGAAGGCGGTATGAGATATCCTTTAAGCAGCCAAAAGGGTGAAGAAGCGATAGACAGCTTTGAAAAGGCGGTTAAAGTATGCGTGCAGATGAATATTCCAACGGTAATGGTTGCGTCTTTTGACGCAAGTAATGTGAAAAATGACTATGATATGAAAAATACGGCTGAAATGCTTAAACTATTCGACAAAATCGCCTTTGAAAAAGGAATACTGCTGACCTATGAAGGAGTTACCTCTATCGACAGGGTGTTATGGATGATAGATTATGTCGGCGGCACAATGAAACTGTGTTATGACATCCTCAATCCGGTCAGATTTGGAAGCGGTAATCCGTGCGCGGAATTGCTTAAACTGGATATCGGATTAATAGACCATATTCATCTCAAAGACGCGCCGTATGACATGGAAGGGTGTTGCAGTCTCGGTGAAGGCGGAGGCCATTTTTCAAAAACAGTGAGGATGATTGTTCAGCGAGGTTATAAAGGCTGGGTTTTGTCGGAAAATTATTACTATCTGCCGCCAATGAACCGAATTGACACAGGTACACAACTGGCGCAAAGGGATTTAACCGTGATGAAAAAATATTTTTGTGGTTAAATTTACAGACAAGATTCAATGTTGACATTGTATGTTTATTGTGATAATATAATAACATAAATACAATAAAGATACAAAAAAGATACAATATAAATACAATAATTAGCTTGAGAGGATTACTATGAAAGTTACAACAGCGGTTGTCAATGTGCTGAGAGAACAGAAAGCAAAAGTAATATTTGGAATCCCCGGAGGACAGACGTTGTATTTTAATGACGCGTTGAACGGGACAGAAATAAGATTTATACAGACGCGGCATGAAGGTACTGCCGGCAGTGCTGCTGACGGATGGGGCAGATTGACCGGAAAACCAGGGCTATGCCTTGCGACTACAGGCCCGGGAGCCACAAACTTGATTACTGCAATTGGAGGAGCCCTGCGCGATTCCAGTCCGGTAATTGTTTATCTTTTTCAAAACAGGCTTGCTGATGCAGGGCGTGGTGACGCACAGGAGTCAAACCACGAGGCACTACTCGGAAGCTTGAT
>JAQTSP010000137.1 GCA_028711205.1 Eubacteriales bacterium
CACGTAATTATTTTGCAGACGAGGAGTAACATTATGAGTGCAACAGTTAAACAGTGTAAACAATGCGGACAGCTTTTCCAATCGTACGGCGCATCCGAGTGCTCCGTTTGCCTGGAAGAGATGGATAGAGGTTTTATACTGGTCAAGGAGTATATTTATGATCATCCGGATGCGAATGTCGTGGAGATTTCAAATGAAACGGGCATCTCGGAGAAAATAATACTGCATTTCCTCAAGGAGGGAAGGCTGTCTATCGAAACCAGTGACTGTTTACTGACGTGTGAGAAGTGCGGAAAGAGAATAAAAAGCGGCCGGTTTTGCCATGCGTGTAAAACGGCGCTGGAAAATACATTCAAAAGCATGTGCGGGAGTGCGGACGAAGAGCAAAAAACGAACGCATCGGCAAGCGGACTCGGAAAAATGCATTTCGAATATAAAAAGGAACAATTTTAAAGTTTAAGAGGTGAAATAAATTGAAAATCAATTCAATTCCCCCAAAAGAACTTATTAGTCAATATATTCACGTGAGGGAAAAAACGGTTTTGGAAAGCCAGGAACCGGCAACGGACAAGGCGGAACTGACGAGTGAGGCAAAGACATTCTCGGCGGCGCTGAAAGCAGCGAAAGAAGCGATGGAGCGGACGCCTGAAGAGCTCGAGCATATCAGTAAAGTGGCAAACCAGGTGGAGAACAATGCGTACTCCGTTTCGGGGGAAGAGGTTGCGAAAAAAATATTAGGGGAATAGGATACCCCGCCAAAGAAGGAGTGGGTGTTGTGAACCGTCTGGTAATATTGCTCAAAGAAGTCATGGAATCCGAGATCTTGGCATACAGAGAAATGCTTGCGCTCTCGAAGGGAAAAAAAGAAGCGCTGATTAAGAACGACGTTTCAGGCCTTGACGCGATCGTTGCGCGGGAACAGGCGGTATTAACAAAGATCAAGCCGCTTGAATCGCAAAGGGAGGATATCGCGGCGAAAATAGCTTTTGAATCCGGGACATCAGAGGAGAGAAAGCTGAGCCTGCCGGATATTATCGACATGTGCGAAGGCAGATCGCGTGAAGAGCTCGTCCGTTTAAGGGCGGAGCTGAAAGAAGTGGTATCTGAGTTGTCCGTTTTAAACGCACTGAACAAGACGCTGATCGATACGCATTTGAATTATTCGTCTTTTTTCATTGAGGTGCTCACCGGGCATCTGAATACGCTCAATACATACACGCAGTCAGGCAAAGCCGACGGCAAAAAGACGGGCGGATATTCCCTGATCGATCAGTCAGTGTGAGGCGGAAAAATGTCGAGTTTGTTTTATGGATTGGAAATTGCAAAGACCGGCCTGTCGGTTGCCCAGCAGGCTATCAGCATCACCGGCAACAATATCGCCAACGCCGATACGGTGGGGTATACGCGGCAGCGGCTGGTGACGCAGGCGATCGATTCCTGTTATACGACGCGTATCCTGGAATCAGGCAGCACCGGCGGCGGTGTCGAGGTCGTATTGATCGATCAGATACGAAGCGAGTATCTGGATAAGCAGATCAGGGAAGAATTTGCGGCGCTCGGCGAAAGCAGTACGCGCGCAGAAGAGATGGAGTTTATCGAGACGATACTGAATGAAACATCGGACAGCAGTATTTCATCGGTACTGGCGGATTTTTTTAACAGCCTCAGCGAGCTTTCGACGGATCCATCCAGCGAAGAGATACGGACAAATGTCCAGCAGAACGCCATACAGCTGACCGAGACGCTGAACTACAATTACAACCAGTTGGTCGAGATTCAGGACTCGTACAACGAAGCGATGAAAGTGACGGTCGATACGATAAACAATTTGCTGACCAATATCGCCAGCTATAACGAGCAGATATACTCATACGAGCTTTCAGGCCAGCAGGCGAACGAGTTAAGGGACGCGCGCAACGTATTGCTGGACGAGCTTTCCGAGCTGGTCAATATAGAATATTGGGAAACATCGGAAGGCAAACAGATTGTGACTATCGAAGGTGTCGAGCTTGTGAATCATACGGATGCCACGCTGCTCGAAACAAGTGCGGATCAGACCGGCGTGGTTTCGGGGCAAACGGGGTATTATTCCATCTATTATGAGGGGACCACGACGGAATTTGCATACAGCTCGGGCGAGCTTCAGGCATATAAGAACCTGCGTGACGGCAACTCCGTCGATGGCATGGGCATCCCGTACATGCTTTCAAGCCTCAATACGTTTGCGCAAAGCCTGGCGGAGGAATTTAATGCCGTTCATGAGACAGGGTATACGATGCCGTATGATTCGGTCGCATCGCAGACGGGTATCGACTTTTTTGAAATCCCCTCGGGAGGATACGGAGATATTACGGCAGGGAACATATCCGTTTCCGCCGAGATACTCGATAATGTCAATAATATCGCAGCTTCCAGTGAACTGATTGATCTTTCTGCTTCCAACACGCAGGAAGGTAACAACGAGGTCGCGCTGGAGCTGCTCGCATTAACGTCGAGCACGAGCCTTTCCATGATCGGCAACTTTGAAGACTATCTTGCGAGCTTTGTTGTGGAAGTGGGCATCGAGTCCGCAAGCTGCCAGAGGATGCTTGAAAGCCAGGAAGCGATCGTCAAGAACCTAGAAAACCGCCGCGAATCAATATCGGGCGTTTCGCTTGACGAGGAGATGATCAATCTGATCTCATACCAGTATTCATATTCCGCCGCTTCACGCGTACTGACGGCGATCGATGAAGCGCTGGATACGCTGATCAACAGTACCGGTATCGTGGGCAGATAACAAGCCTGAAACGGAGGAAATGATATGCGCATCACAAACAGCATGATGCTGAACAATTATTTGAGTAATCTGAATGACAACCTCGAGAGCCTGACCGAGAAACAGACGCAGGTTTCGACCGGCAAGCGCATCAACAAGCTTTCGGACGATCCGGTCGGCCTGATTTCCGTCATGCAGTGCGATGTTAAATTATACAAAACGGAGCAATATAATCAAAATGTCGAAAACGCTCTGACATGGCTGGATCAAACGGAGGCAGCCACATTGTCACTGAACGATGTGATCAAAACAGCATATGAGACGGTTATAGAGCTGGCGAACGATTATGTGACAGCAGAGGACAAAGAGGCCGCCGCCGAGATGATCGCCCAGCTGAGAGACGAGGTGCTGGCGATCGGCAACAGCCAGTCGGAGGATGAATACCTGTTTGGCGGCTACAATATCAACAATACGCCGTTTACCGTTGACGCTTCGGGCAATATTCTGTACAACGGCCTTGATCTGACGGATGAGACCAGTGTGGATCTGATTGCGGAGAATGAGCAGGTCATCACCTATGAGATTGGCTACGAGACGACGATGGATATATCGATATCCGGCAGCGAGCTTTTCGGCATGGGCGAGGACAATATCTATACCGTTTTTGATAACCTCTATAACGCGCTGATAAGCGATGCGGATGCCGAAGAACTCAATGATTATATCGAAAAGCTGCAGGACAATCAAAGCAGTGTTTTAGCGATTGAAGCAAAAATTGGCGGCAGGATCAACCGCCTTGAACTGGTACAGAACCGTTACGAGGAGGATTATTTAAGTTATACGGAACTGAAATCCAATATTGAGGATGTCGACCTGGCCGAAGCCGCTATGAATTACGAAATGGCTGAGACGGTTTATACGGCGGCATTGAACATTGGATCGAAAATCATTCAGCTCTCGCTTGTTGATTTTCTGAACTAATTATATTAAAAGGAGGGCTGGTTATGCTTATTGATACCGACAGATTTGGTTCTTTTGATACAAAAGACAGTAAAATCATCGAATTTCCATTGGGGATTCCGGGGTTTGAGGATCTGCGGAAATTTATTATATTGGAAGTCGGCGATACAAAACCGGTATACTGGCTGCAATCGACGGAAAACAAGTATATCGCATTGCCTGTCATCATTTCTTTCGAGATACTTGATAACTATAACATCGATGTCCGGGAAAACGAACTTGAAGAGCTGTATGTTGAAAGTAAAAATGATCTTCTCATCATAAATGTCGTTGTCATTCCGTCAGAAGTCGAAAAAATGACGGTCAATCTTGCGGCGCCGATCATTATCAATGCAAAGCGAGGCATCGGAAAACAGATTATCATCGATGCAAAAGAGCTTCCGATCCGGTTCCCTGTTTATGATGCGGTGATGAAGAGTATAAATGGAGGCGAGAAGAATGCTGGTTCTATCTAGAAAATCAGGTGAGGGCATCACATTAGACCAGGATGTCATAATAGATATACTCTCAATTGACGGCGACAGGGTTCGTATCGGCATACAGGCGCCCAAGGACATGCGGATATTCCGAAAAGAACTGCTGAAAGAGACGATTGGCATCAATCAGGCGGCCGCAAACACGCCGGCGGTGTCTTTGCTAAAGCAAAAAGCCGTAAAAAAGAAGGCGGACTGAACAGCACGTTTCTTAAACGCACTCATAAATATTGTATAACGTAAAGGGATAAGAGCCCGCCAAACGGCGGGTTTTTCATATGGCCAAGTTACGGCTGTGCCCCGGGGCTGAGTTGTTTAGCGGTATGCACAGCTTTATGAATGATGCGGACGGTAAATTTATCAGGCAAACACCTGCACCGATATGTCTACGTATTCAGTACACCGTATATTTGAGCGGGTAAAAAGGCGTGCAGAATTTGTCTCATGCTATTCGATCTGTGCGCACCGGTAATGATATTGAAAAGAAAGAAGCCCGCTTTTTTGAACGGGCCTCTTTTCATACGGGATCCCCGGCGACGCGTCGCGTCGTTGGGGTGGTTGTTAAGAAGAACTTTGTTTACCAAAGTTTTTCATTTGTTATTGCAGCAACGAGAGAACGTTCTGCGGCGCGGCATTGGCCTGAGCCAACATAGCCGTTGCAGCCTGAACGAGTATGGTCGTCTGCGTGTACGTCGTCATTTCCTGAGCCATGTCGACGTCGCGGATACGGCTTTCCGCTGCGGTCAGATTTTCTGCCGTTGTATCCAGATTGTTGATCTTGTGCTCAAGCCTGTTCTGTACTGCACCAAGCTGTGCGCGCTGTGTCGATACGGTATTGATCGCGGTGTCAAGAGCGCTCAGGGCCCCGTCCGCGGTCGTTTGCGACGATACATCCAGAGAGCTGACGCCCAGCGCAGCAGCGCGCACATCGCCGATCGTGATGCTGAGGGTTTCGCCGCTGTTTGCGCCCGTCTGTATCTGTCCGCCAGAGCCGACTGCTTCCATAGCGATGACAGAACTCAAGGTTCCGTTTACGTAACCACTGCCCAATTGAATACTGATACCAAGTTCAGAAATGTTTAGTGTGCCTGATCCGCTCGACGGGCTAAGGCCAGTGAAAGTGTACACATCAAGGGTACTGCCCACTGTTACTTCGATATCTGCACCATCATCAACAATGGTATATGTTTCACCGGCTGCACCGCTTGCAGAAACGCTCATAACGCCGGTTACGCTATAGATTGTTGATGTCGCAGCGTCTGTATTCACAGATACGCCGTACGAACCGTCCAGAAGTGTCATGTCGTTGAAAGCGGTATCGGTCGCGATATCGTCGAGCTCCTGTACCAGTTGCTGGAACTCCGCATCAAGCGCTGCACGGTCGACCGTATCTTCGTTTGTATCCGAGGCTGACTGAACAGCCAGCTCACGCATACGCTGAAGTATCGATTCGCTCTCTTCCAGCGCGCCCTCTGCCGTCTGCACGAGGGAAATCGCATCTTCACTGTTCTTGGAAGCCATCTCGAGCCCGCGGATCTGCGCCCGCATCTTTTCGGAAATAGCCAGGCCGGCCGCGTCGTCACCGGCGCTGTTGATCCGGTAACCGGAAGACATCTTCTCTGTTGACGCTGCCATTTTGTCGTTGTTGAGTGAATACTGGCGGTGTGTATTCATTGCCATAATGTTGTTGTTAATACGCATAATTTGTATCCTCCATGAATTTTTTATTGCATCCTTGCATATTTGTAAAGAAACTATACTATTGTTCTTTGGCGCCTTAGAAAAACAAGAATATAATAACTTACATAATGTTTATCGTTATTTGGCTAATTAAACATTACATAAAATTTAAATTTATTTATAAAATTTAAATATTTTGGGGTTTAAATGTAAATAGAATGTTTATATATAAATAAGTCGGAGACTCGTGTAAGCTCAAAACGTTACTGACAATTGTAACGGCCACCAACAAACAAGAATAATGAATGCACGGAAGGCAAAATAAATTGGCAGAAAAAAAGAAGTTACCCTCAAAAATATTTAAATTTTTTAGCAAAATGGAAAAAGGCAAGCGTATCCGCTTCATTGTACTTATTTCCATTATTATCGTTATTATCGTTGTGACCTCTGTTCTGTTGAATCGAACATCATATGCCGTACTGTACAGCGGTATGGAAGCCGCTGATGCCGGAGAGGTTATGTCGGTTTTGTCTGATATGGGCATTGAAGCAAAGGCCGAAGGCGACGATACAATACTCGTGGCAGACGACGAAGTCGACACCGTCAGGCTCGAGCTTGCGGCCGAGGGGTACCCAAGCAGCGGGTTCAATTATGACATTTATGAAAGCGCTTCGGGACTTGGCGTAACCGATAAGGAAAAGCAGGTCTATTATCAATTCCAGTTGCAGGAGAACTTAAGGCAGACGATCGTTCAGCTTGATAAAGTCGAAGCTGCCGTTGTTAATCTTGATCTGGGGCAGGGCAGCTCTTTTGTGCTGTCGGACGACGAAGAAGATGCAACGGCGTCGGTGGTGTTAACGCTGGCCGAGGGCGAAGAACTGAGCAGCAGCGAGGTTTCGGCGATTACCCAGCTTGTTTCAAAGAGCATATCCGGCCTGAAAGCTGAAAACGTCAGTATCATTGATTCAAATATGAATTTATACAGCACTGAAGACGGAGGGACGGTCAAGAGCGCGGACTCGCAGCTGGAACTGCAGATGAGCGTACAACAGAGTCTGCAGCAGCAGATCATCAACCTCTTAAGCCCTGTGTTCGGAGAGGATAACGTGCGGGCTGAGGTCAGCGGGATGCTGAATTTTGATACGAAGGTGACAGAATATACTGAATATTCGTCGCCGAACGATG
>JAQTSP010000138.1 GCA_028711205.1 Eubacteriales bacterium
CTCGAGGTACGTCGGTATCGAATCCATCGGGCCCGGCCGAAACAGCGAGATGCCGACCATGATATCGCCAAGGTTTGTCGGTTTTAACCTCTGCATCAGGCTTCTCATACCGGCGCTCTCAAGCTGAAAAACGCCGTCCGTATCGCCCGAAGCGATCAGCTCAAACACATTCTTATCGTTAAAGCGAAGATTGTCAAGCCGTATGTCCTGCCCTCTTGTCTTCTTGACCATTTCGATCGTATGCCGTATGACTGTCAGGTTGCGGAGTCCCAGGAAATCCATTTTCAGCAGCCCCAGGCTCTCGAGCGTCGTCATCGGGAACTGCGTGATCACGCTGCCGTCACGCGGGTTGATCTGCAGCGGCACGTATTCCGTGATGGGCCGCTTTGATATCACCACGCCGGCGGCATGTGTTGAAGCGTGCCGCGGAATGCCCTCAAGCTTCATCGCCGTATCGAGCAGCTTCTTGATCTCAGGATTGGTTTTATACTCCATCATCAGCCTGTCGTTTTCCTGCATCGCGCGCGATATCGTCATCTTCAATGCGAACGGCACCATCTTGGCGATCCTGTCCGCGTCGGCAAGCGGCACCTTCTGCGCCCGCGCGACGTCGCGTATCACCTGCTTCGCGCCCAGCGTACCGAACGTAATGATCTGCGCGACCTTGTCCGCGCCGTATTTCCCCACGACGTAGTCGATGACCTCCTGCCGCCTTTCAATGCAAAAATCGATATCGATATCCGGCATGCTGATGCGTTCGGGGTTTAAAAAACGTTCGAACAAAAGTGCGTATTCGATCGGGTCAACGTCTGTGATGCGCAGCGCATACGCCACAAGGCTGCCGGCCGCGCTGCCTCTGCCAGGGCCGACCATAATGCCGTTGTCGCGTGCGAACCTGATAAAATCCCATACGATCAGAAAATAGTCGGTAAAGCCCATGTCGCCGATCACGCGCAGTTCATACGCAAGGCGCTCCTTCAAATCGTCCGTGACGTTCTCATATCTTTGCGCAAGGCCGCTTTCACTGATGCCTTTCAGATATTCGGCGTGGCTTTGTCCTTCGGGCACTTCAAACACAGGCAGGTGGATCTTTGAAAAGTCCATCGAAACGCCGCACTGTTTTGCGATGGTTTCGGTGTTCTCGATCGCGCCCGGAACATGCAGAAACAGACTTTCCATCTCTTCGGCGCTTTTCAGATAAAACTCGTCCGTACCGAACTTTAACCTGTCCGTGTCTTCGACAAATGTGCGCGTCTGAACACAAAGCAGCACATCCTGCGCCTCCGCGTCCTCCTTGTTCGTGTAGTGCACATCGTTTGTCGCGACAAGCGGTATAGAGAGGCGGCCGCCCATATCGATCAGCGCGGCGTTCACCTGCTTTTGTTCGGGCAGATGATGGTCCTGAAGTTCAAGATAGAAATCGCCGCCGAACATGTCGCGCAGCCGCACTGCCAGGCTTTCAGCGCCCGGCTCGTCACCGCTGAGAATCATGCGCGGTATATCCCCTGCAAGGCAGGCCGACAGGCAGATAAGCCCGTTCTTGTGCTGGTTTAACACGTCATAATCGATGCGCGGTTTGCGGTAAAACCCTTCGGTAAAACCCATTGACGTTAAACGCATCAGGTTTTTGTACCCTTCGTTGTCCTTTGCCAAAAGCACCAGATGCGAATACTCTTTCATGGCTTTTGTTTTGTCCGTCAGTTTGCCCGGCGCGACATAGACCTCGCACCCGATGATCGGCCGCAGGCCCGCGTCCATCGCTTTTTTGTAAAAATCGACAACGCCGTACATCACGCCGTGATCGGTGATCGCGATGCTGTGCATGCTAAGCGCGGCGGCCCTGTCGATGATATCGCCGATCCTCGCCGCACCGTCAAGCAGGCTGTATTCGGTATGAAGATGTAAATGCGTAAAGTTCATGAAAAGGCAACCTCCGGTATGTTTATTCTACTCTAAAATCACATATCATACAAATATTTTCTGTGCCGGCCGGCGCGCCTGCAAAGGCGAAAACGCGCAAATGAGAAATATACAAGCCGTGCATATTGTGTTATAATTTTTTTTAAAAGAAACGGAGTATTGGGGCATGGTTTTAAACAAAAGCGGCAGATTTAAAAGGATACGCAATATCACGCTGGTCATTTTGTTCTGGTTCGCCGTATGGCAGATCGTTTCGTTGATCGTGAACCAGCCGTTATTGATGCCATCGCCGTCCGAAACATTCTCGTCGCTTGGCATGCTGCTCGTCACAAGCAAGTTCTGGCTCAGCGTCGCGTTTACCTTTTACCGTGTTGTTTTCGGCCTTGCCATATCTGTTGTGACGGGTATCGTTCTCGCGTTTATGGCGTCCCGCTCGGCCGCTCTTGATAACCTGCTTCGGCCTGTCGTCGCGGCCATCAAATCGACACCTGTGATGTCGATCATCGTGCTTGCGCTCGTATGGTTCTCCGAGTCGTTTGTGCCGGTATTCTCCTGCGTGCTGCTTTGTTTCCCGATATTCTATACAAACACGCTGACGGGCATACGGTCGGTCAGCGGCAACCTTCTTGAAATGTCGGCGGTTTTTCGCGTCAGGCGCAAACGCGTCATCAAAGAAGTCATCATACCGTCGGTTTTGCCGCACGTATATTCCGCGCTGTCTGTATGTCTTGGGTTTTCGTGGAAATCGGTCGTGGCGGCGGAAGTGCTCTCGAGCCCAAAATATTCCATGGGGTTCAATCTTTACGCGACAAAGCTGTATCTGAACACCGCCGAGCTCTTTGCCTGGACTTTGACCATCATCGTCATCAGCCTTATCGTCGAAAAAGGGCTCAAGGGGATTTTGCCCAAAGGAAATACATTATGAGTATTCGCATCGATTCGCTGACAAAAAAATTCGCAGGCCGCGCGCTTTTCGATCATATCAGCCTCGACATACCGCTTGATAAAACGACCGTGATGGCCGGCAGCTCAGGCTGCGGCAAAACGACGCTGCTCCGCATCATCGCGGGGCTTGACCGTGACTATGACGGAAGCGTTTCTGGCGTACCCGAAAGGATCTCGTTCATGTTTCAGGAGGACAGGCTTTTGCCCTGGTACAGCGTTTATCAAAACATCGAATTCGTGCTGAAAGATGTGATGGGAAGAACGCAGATGCATGATGTGGTCAATGAGATAATCGCGGCTGTGCAGCTTACGGGGCACGAGGACAAGCTTCCTTCCAAGCTCTCCGGCGGCATGAAACGCCGCGTCGCGATGGCAAGGGCGTTTTGCTGCCCTGCCGATCTGCTGCTCCTTGACGAACCGTTCAAGGGTTTTGACGCAAAACTGAAAAGCGACATGATCGCGCTTTTTGAGCGGCTATATGTTAAAACAAACAAAACCGTCATACTTGTCACGCATGACGACATCGCGGGGCTTGGCCGCGATATCATCGATTTGGATGGCATTCGCAGCATGAAAGCGTGACGCATTTTGCCAGAATATCGTTAAATCTAGAATATCTTGACGTTATTGACATTGGGCAATATACTGTTTCTGTAATAAAATATACTTTTTATTGTTTTTGATATGCCGTCTTACAGAGAGGATAAAAGTTTATGCAAAATAACACAGCCGCCGATTTTAATCTCGATGATAACATTTTATTTTGTAGAAAATGCGATAAGTATGTTGTTGGAGACCTTCGTTTTTGTACGGATTGCGGCACTGTCATGTTAAAACCAAAAGACATAGCCGCACGCCGCGCCGACATCATTTTTTTGTGCGAATGCATCGTCATTTTATTGGCCTGCATTGCTGCCATGTCGATCCTCAACGATCTGGCATATTTTATGCTGGCCGGCGCGGCTGCTTTGATACTGTGCATCACAGCTTATTTACTGCGTCCGTTGCTGTCAAAAATATTTTCGTGGCTGATCAGCAAAAAAGTACTGCGTTCAACGGAAATGCAGCAGGCCGGACAATATATTGAGGATGCCCTGTACCGTATGGAGTTGGCGTTGAATCAGGACAACCTAACCGTATTTGCAAAGCTGCGGTATGAATATAAACATCTCTCTTTTGTACCGCGGCTTTGCTATCTTGACGCTATATATGATTACAGGCAAGGCCATATTGAAGATTCATATGAAAAATGCTATCAGACGTTTTTAAATCGAAAAGGGAACGTAAAATATTTGGATTTATTGACGGATCTGGTCGTATCCGGTGCCAAAATCGATATGAACATTTCATTTATGCTGAGAAGTTTTACGGCTTTTCTTAATGATCCCAAATATACGCCGCTTCTTGCCGCCATCGCCGAAACCGAATATGACTGCGCTTATACCGATATGAATATTCTTGATTTGGCCATAAAATTTACGAACAGCGACAGATTCAAGATGAGAAAATTTTACTTTGCGGCCAATTCACCGGACCCGCAGAATATTCATGAAGCATATGGCCTTGGCATCTCCCTTTTTGAAAATAATAAGCATGACGAAATTTTCGTCAAAACATTCGTAGACGTGATTAAGCTCAACAGATCCACCGACGAGACATCGAATAATATCGTCAGCTATTATTATAATACATTTTAATTTAAGGCGGTCAGCATGGAAACAACTGATAGTACTCAAGATTCGTCCGGGAAAGAAGCCGGGTATTCAAAAATCCCAAAAAGCAGCATGGGGCTGGTTGTACTCATTTGTACAATTATGCTGATTGCCGGTATTGTCGGCGGCGGTATTTATGCGCATCAATATATGCAGGCGTATTATGATATGGATAAAAGTATTGCCGGCATATTGCTTTCGGACAGGCTTGGCAACGATGACCTTGCATATGCAGTTGACCTCGTCAATAACGATACGCTTAGCTATGAGATCACCTTTGATCATTTGCCGGAAAACGCCTCAATACGTTTTGATGATAATATCATCGATAAAAAAGACGACAATCTGTTTATGATCGATTATTCCGATCTGTTCAATTATATTGAAAACAACTATGATGTTGTGACCGCCAGCAATGCTTATCTGAGTTTTGAATATACCGCCTATATTGATAATGAAGCGCTGCGGCACGGTACCGTCGATTTTATTTTCCCGCTGGAGATAAGCGGCGGATACGTTTTGCCTGAAGTCATGGAATCCATTGCGAGCGAACACAGGATTTCCGAAATAGCTTTCCCTGACCTGCCGTCGTCCTTGACCGTCGATTTTGGCGATTCCGGCGTCCAGGACACCGGCGGTAACAATTTTACATTTAACCAGGATGAATACCTTCTGGCCCATGGCCCTGCCAGTCAGGATACAATAACGGTTGAGCTGAATTACAGTATACTGTTAAAAGACAGTGTTTTGTATGAAGGCGTTTTGTCACTCGAGATTGAATCGATTCCATATTATGATGAAAACAACATGGCGCCTGAAATAAATATTGAAGGGCTTGGCGACACATATGTCTTTACGTTTGATGTGCCCGAAGGTTTTGAGGTGAGCATCGATAACGCTGCTTTCAATCGTGTCGCCGATAACCAGTTCATACTTGAGAAGCAAACGGCCATCGAAATCTGTTCACCTGATACGGATAACAGTGAAACGCCTGAAATTCTGCCGGCATTATATACCGTCACTTATACATACGGGCAAAAGGAACTATTCAGCGAGATATATACGCTTGATATCGATCTCAGAACACCGCTTGTTCTTGACGCGTATAACCCGGAATGCAGAGCCTCGAGCATAACCATAAGCGGTCTTGTATCATCGGGAACGACGCTGAAGCTTGACGGCAAGACGCTCGAGCTAACGGACAATGGAGACGGAACAATGTCTTTTGCTAAAGTGATCACTCTTAAAGAAGGAAAAACTTACGAAATGGTACTGACAGCAACCCGTGAAGGCGAGCTGAAAAATACGCAGACAATCATTATCAAAGCGCTCCCGGCAATTGAATACGCGCTCGGAGCAAGCCTTGAAGCGGATGAAGTCGTTATCAGCTTTGAAACCGACCCGGATTATTCGATATCGATGACCGTTAATTACTATGACCCGGAATGGAGTACCGGATGGGGCGACGCTTATCAAATTTTGGATACGGATGCCAGCGGCCCGATAGTTACCGGCGCAGACGGTACGGCATCTGTCGCGGTTGATTTTACAGAAGGATACGGCGTATATGTTTTCTATATCATGTGCCTTGATGAAAATGATCATGTCCTCTATTATGAAAGCAAGGAAGTCTATCATGAAACAGCTGATATGAAAACCGCGCGTGAATACAAAGAATCCTGCGATTATATCAATATAAACACGTTCGCAGCTAACCCGTCCGATTATATGAACAGAAAAATATGCCTGATCGGCGAGTTGTACGGGTTTCTGGAAGACCGATGGTTTATTCTGTACGGTTATTATGGCGACTATATCGTTATTGACGCACAGTCCGATGAGGTCATCGATTTCCTGCGCAATGCCATCGGGAGCACCATTGCTGTTTATGGCACTGCCGACAGTTCTCCGGAATACAGCGAAGACTATGCCGAATTCAACGTTCAATATGCCGATTATGAATCGTAGCTAAAATGATATAAACTCAGTCCAGCACACCCAAATATTCTTCATAGCATGCGCCGCTTACCCTCATCGCCGTGGCGACCTCCACACCAACGAACCGCCAGTGCCACGGCTCGTATATGACTTTTGTGATCGATACCTTATCCTGCTTATACCTCAAGTTAAATCCGTAGTTGTGCGCATTCGCGTCCAGCCATTCAAAGGCTTTTGTGCCTGCAAAGCCCTTGTCCATTGTTGTATACGACGGCGTGACGATATCAAGCGCAAGGCCCGTCTGATGCTCGCTGGTGTTGGGGCGTGCCGTAATGGTGGCGGCCTTGACCTCGGCGTCCGCGCGGCTGTAGCCCTTTGCGATATAGCTATCCACCTTCTTTTGAAACAGCTCATTCTGGCGGTCGTAGCTGCGGTAGGCGTCTACGAGCTTGAGCAATACGCCGTCCTCTTCGGCATCGGCAAACATCTGCTCGCAAATTTCGAGTATGCGCGCATCCACCTGGCCGCCTTCAAAATCAGCCAAAGACACCTCGAAATCCTCGGGCAGGTCATGTGACG
>JAQTSP010000139.1 GCA_028711205.1 Eubacteriales bacterium
CAGTTGTTCTGGTCGGAGGATATCATGCAGCCTGACGGTAACGTGCCGAAGCGCTGGGTACCCATATATCCCAAGAGGGGATGGGCGTATAAGTCGATGCTGGCACATTTTATCGATTGTGTCGAAAAGGATCAGGGACCGTCATTGACGCCGGAAATGAGCGCGCTGGTGACCGATGTTCTGGTGGGTGCATATAAATCAATGGAAACTAAGTCTTGGGTGGATCTGCCTCTTCAGGAGAATTATATCGTTCCGGGATACGATGCGCCTGCGATCAAGTAATCAAGGTTGATGTTGAGCTGAATGAGGAATATGTACCGCCAATGTATAAGTAGTATATTTTAAAGATTAAGAATTAAAATAATAAAGTTACTATAAGAATGAAAGGCGGTGATGATTTTTTTCTTCATCTAATGGAATGGCAAAAACAAATGGCTAAAAAACAAAAATGTCTAGGAGGGTAAATTATGAAAAAATTGCTTGTATGTTTATTGGCTGCCTTAATGCTTATCACATTAATGGCTGGATGTGCTCAGGATTCTGCTGAAGAGACAACGACAACAGATGAAACGGCAACTGATCAAGTCACAACGGATGAGGGTACCACCGATGAGGTCACCGAAGAAGTGACTTATAAAATCGGTTTCTCTTTCCCGACGAAGAATAACGAGTTCTGGACAAAGAGCTTAGACTTCGTGAACTATGTTGCTGAAGCACTGGATGTCGACGTTAATGCACAAGATTGCAACAACTCGCAGGAAGAGCAGCTTGCTGATGTCGAGAACATGATCGCGGATGGTATTCAGGGCCTTGTTTTAGCGCCTCAGGATGCCTCTGTATGCGCCGGTATCAGCTCGATGTGCAAAGAGAAGGATATTCCGCTTATGATCGCTGACAGATGGCCTGGTGATGACCTTGTAGCCGGCGAAGATTATCTTGCGTTTATCGGACCTAACGATATTACTGCCGGACAGGCAATCGCAACAGCGCTGATTGAGGGCGGATGCACAAACATCGTCGCTCTTGGCGGATACGACGGGACCTCGGTTGCCGAAGGCCGTAAAGACGGGCTTGAACTGGCAATGTCAGAGAATCCGGATGTTACACTTCTGAAGTATGAAGCGGTTGGCGAAAGCATGGACGAAGCCGACGCAGCAATCAGAAACCTTCTGCAAACATATCCTGAGCTGGATGGTGTATGGTGCTATAACGACTCGCTCGCTTTGGCTTCAGTCAATGTGCTGAAAGAAAAGGGCATACTCGCCGATGTTAAAGTGGGCGGCATGGACTTGCTCGGACCGGCCGTTGAATCTATCAAAGCTGGAGAACTGTACTTTTCAACAGGCGGCCACTGGATGCAGACTGGTTTTGCGCTGATCATGGTTTTTGATGCGCTGCATGACATTCAGCCGACAGAAACTCTGGTCAAACTTGACCTGCTTGCTGTAACGCTTGATAACATGGAAGCGTTCGATGCAAAATATGGCGAAGGAATGGATGTCGATGTACAATCAATGTCCAGGACATATAATCCTGATGCTGTAACGTATTTTGAACTGAGCTTAGACTAAGAAGGCAGGCTTTAATAGAGGGGGGATATTTCTCCCCTCTATTAAATCAATGATAAAAAAGTTGTTGGAGAAATGAAAATGAAACCTATATTAGTATTAAAAGGTATAAAAAAATATTTTCCAGGCACAAAGGCCCTCGACTGGTCTGATGATGATGTTTTAGAAATATACCCGGGTCAAATACATGGCATTGTGGGAGAAAACGGCGCGGGCAAATCAACACTTGTTAAAATAATTATGGGGATATACCATAAAACCGCGGGAGAGGTTTACCTCAATGATAAAATATTTTATCCGAGGAGCGCACTCGAAGCGGAAGAAAAAAATGTATCAATTATTATGCAGCAGCCCAATATACTGTTAAACCTGACAGTTGCTGAAAACATATTCATTGGCAGAGACTCAAAATTTATAGCGAAAAACGGGCTGTTAAAAATCAAAAAACAAAACGAAGAAGCAAAAAAAATATTAGATGAATTAGGATTTACAAATATCAATCCATCAAATTATTTGAATAATTTAGATTATGAGGGAAGAAAGCTTGTCGAGATTGCCAGGGCGATCTCTGTAAACCCAAAAATATTGATTGTCGACGAAACTTCTGCCGCTGTTTCACACGACGGAGTTGAAAAACTGTACAAGATGCTCAAAGAACAGCGAAAAAACGGCGTTGCCATCATTTACATCTCGCATTTTATCAATGAAGTGTTTGAACTATGTGATAACATATCGATTTTGCGGGATGGCAAATATATTAAATCGCTGAAAGTAAAAGAGACGACGCAGGGCGAAGTGATATCGAATATGGTCGGCAGGGAAATAAACAAAGATTATTACCGCGAGAATGACGCGGTGGGGAACGTTGGAGAAAAGCTGATTGAGATAAAAAACCTGTCAAAAGAAGGGGCATTTTCCGATGTGACATTCAGCGTCAGCAGAGGCGAGATATTGGGCATTGGCGGAATCGGCGGTTGCGGCGTCGAAGAATTGGGCCGGATATTGTTTGGAGGCTTAAAACCTGACAGCGGCGACATCATATATAAAGGCAAGAGAATCCATTTTAGATCGACCAATACGGCGCTGAAAAACGGCATAGGTTATGTTCCAAAAGACAGAGAAAAAGAAGGATTGGTTGTCAATTTCACGATCAGAGAAAACGTTTCATCGTCCTCAATCAAAAACCTCAGCAACATGGGCTTTATCAATAAAAAGATGGAAAAGGATGTTGTGGAAAAAAGCGTAAAAGCGCTGAGGGTCAAAGCGAATTCGATTGAGGAGACCGTAGAAAGTTTAAGCGGAGGAAACAGACAAAAGGTTGCGATTGCGAAGTGGGTTTCAAACGACTCGGAATTATTGATCATGAACTCACCCACACGCGGTGTGGACGTGGCGGCAAAGCAGGAGATTTATAAATTCATAGAAAATTTAAAGAACCAGGGCAAGGCGATTATACTGATTTCGGACGAATTGCCCGAACTCATTGGGATGAGCGACAGGATCATGATCATGAGAAAAGGTAAGATTACCGGAACTTTCAGCAGAGATGAACATCCTGGTGAACATCATTTGATACAATACATGGTCTAACAAAAGATGAGGGTATTTTAGGAGGTACGAGAAAATGTCAAGTAAAAGCTTGTCGGCAAAAAGCATAACGGGGTTTATTAAAAAGAATATTTCATTATCAGCGTTTCTTGTGCTGATCATATTTTTTGCGGTAATACAAGGAACGCGGTTTATCAATTTTGATAATATTCTGACGATACTTAACCAGACAGTCGTCGTGGCTGTGGTCAGTTTTGGTCTGACTTTTGTTATCATAGAAGGCGGCATCGATCTGTCGGTGGGTTCTGTTCTGGGCCTGTCCGCTGTTATCGGGGCTTTAGTTTTAAGAGCCACAGGGAGTTCAATATTAGCCATATTAGCCGCGTTGGTGGTCGGCCTTGTATGCGGTTTGTTCAATGGTATAGTACATACGATATTGAGAATACCTTCGTTCATTACAACGCTGGGTATGCTGTCGATTGCGAGAGCGCTGTGTATCATCGTGACAGACGGTTCGATCATCATGATTCCCTTTGACAGCGGAATCAAGCAGATGGCATTGATGCCGTGGATACTTGTCTGCGGTGTGGTCGTGTTTGCGCTGACGTATATACTTTTAAACTACACTGTCTTTGGCCGGTATACGCGAATGATCGGCGGCGATGAACGCGTCGCCGTGATGACAGGTATTAAAGTTAAGAAGTATAAAATAATGATATTTACCCTGTGCAGCATGCTGACGGCGTTTGGCGGTATTATCATGGCCGGCAGGATCGGCGCCGGATCCCCGACGACAGGCGAAGGCTTTGAGCTCGATTGCATCTCGGCGGTTGTGCTTGGCGGAACACCGCTGACGGGCGGTATCGGCGGCATCGGCGGCACCGTGCTTGGTGCTTTGATACTGTCAATACTGGCTAACGGCATGGTTTTGAGCGGTATCGAATCAGAAGTTCAATTGCTTGTCAAAGGCTTCGTACTGGTGGCTGCGGTATTTATTTCACTGGAAAGAGAAAAGATCGGGGTAATCAAATAATAAATTTAGCGAGTCAATGGGGAGTTTTATAATATGAAATATAATCGGGAAGATGTCATAGCTAATATCAAGAAAAAAATTATGGAGGAAAGCACGCTGCTTCAAGGCACCATCCAGTACGTGGATGACGCATTTTTTGAAGCGGTCAAGGCCATTATGGCGTGCAAAGGAAAACTTGTGATCACCGGCGTCGGGAAATCCGGCCATATCGGCAAGAAGCTTGCAGCAACCTTTTCCTGTATCGGTACGCCATCGGTTTTTGTGCATAGCTGTGAGTCGCTGCATGGAGATATTGGTATGATCGAGGATAAAGATGTGGTGATCATGATATCCAACAGCGGAAAAACGGATGAAGTTGTAAAAATGCTGCCGTCATTGAACATTTTAGGATGTAAAAAGATCGCGATGACAAGAGATAACGATTCTCCTTTGGCAAAAGGATGTGATATTGCGTTATGTGTCAAGGTGGAAAGAGAGATCGATCATCTGAACCTTGCGCCGACTTCGAGCGCGCTTGCCGTACTGGCTGTCGGTGACGCGCTTGCCGTGACGGTCTCGGAGCTAAAAGAGTTTACAAAAGAGCAGTTTGCTGTGCGCCATCCGCTTGGTGCGCTGGGCCAGCAGTTATTAAAAGAATATGAGAAAGCTGTTAAATCATAATCGAAACAAGCTATATGGCAATATGATTATAACGTTCTGGTAAATTATGCACTGCAGTATAAAGCAGATTTAACGGGCGGACGCAAAAACAGCAGAAAAAATGATTTCTCTTATTGTGATATTAAATTTCGATCGTTCTCAATATATTATCCGGGGACGATTTTTTTATACTTTTTATTGGGCCGATGCTGCCAAAAACAAGCGTCAATTTGGCCATTTGTGTCATAAAGCAGAGAATATATATTGTTAATTTCGGAGGAAATAGGCTTTATTAGGCTCATTTTTGCTGTAACATATGAATTTTTGATAAGTTTTGCTAAAATATTTAAAATTATATGGAATATTGAATATCATATATGATAAAATGAGCGGAACGCAAAGAAAATGATGTTAATAATTTAATAAATTTGTCCAGAAAAGTACATGAAGTAAATCGAACTCACTACAAATTCTGGCAAAACTCCTTGACATTTTTATTTTTTAGCCAATGCCAGAACGCGCAGCGGCTATTTTTTTCCGGCGAATAAATTATACGATCCCCGGGAGCGGATTGTTTTTATGAGCACTTGACGTCGCGGGAGAACAAAACAAATGAATTAAGGTATCTATGATATTCTACAAGCAAGAGGTGCCGTCCCGGCGCGATCCCTTTGCATGATATACAATGGTAAAAGCAATCTGCAGCCAAGGCAAAGCCATAATATTTCGGTTTAAAAAAGCAACAGGATATGATAAAATGAAAAGTCGCAGTAGAGGTCATCAACCCAATATTCGGGTGACGGCTGCGACCTGATAAATAAAGAAAAGTCATACAAAATATCGTAAAATAGGAATGTGTTTATTATGGAAAATATTCAGAATACTGTGCAGCAGTTTTTAGTGCGTCATCAGATGTTTTACAGGCAAATCGATCTGGATCAATGCTTGGATGACTATGTCAGGGAAATGGAAGCAGGACTTAACGGTGAAGAGAGCTCGTTGCCTATGCTGCCTGCATACGTAGCCGTCGATGAATCCTCAATAAATGAAAAAAAGATAATATCGATTGATGCGGGCGGCACGAATTTAAGAGTTGCGCTCGTTTCATTTGACAAAAACGGGGAATGCCGTGTGGAAGAGATGCAAAAATACCGCATGCCGGGCATTGAGAAGCAGATATCCAGCGGCACTTTTTTTGAAATATTGGCGGGATATGTAAGCCCGTTACTGCATGCAACGAACACGATCGTCATATCGTTTGCTTATCCGGCAGAGATCACGCCGGCCATGGATGGCAAGATCATACGAATGGTCAAGGAAATAAAGATTGACGGTATTCAAGGCTCTCTTTTGGGTGAGCGCTTAAAAGAATCGATAATAAGAACCGCAGGTCAGGAATGCCATGTGTTTGTGACGAATGATACCGTCGCCACGTGCCTGGCCGGTATTGCAAGCGCTAAAAAAAATGTATTTGGAAGTTATATCGGATTTGTATTAGGTACAGGGATCAATTCATGCTATATAGAGAAAGTGGAAAATATAAAAAAACTGAAGGCCGGATTCGATAAAAAATCGATGATTATTAATGTTGAATCGGCTAATTACAACCGGCAGCCAAAGGGAGATATCGATATATTATTTGATCAAACAACGATAGATCCCGGGCACAATTCATTGGAAAAAATGGTCAGCGGCGGATATCTTGGCGCTCTTGTCGATGATATCATTCGCAGGTCGGCAAAGGAGGGGCTTTTTTCTTCGCGCTTCTATGAAGCATATGAAAAAATCGATGAATTGGACACAATTGAAATTGGAAAGTATATTGAAGGCGAAGATAGTGTTCTGTTAAAAGCGTATAAAGATCAGGGGGATAAGGAGAAACTTTTCTATCTGATCAAATATACCATTAAACGTGCGGCAAAATTGGCCGCATTGCAGGTTGCCGGCGCCGCGGTGAAGTGCGGTGAAGGTGCAAGCGGGGATAAACCGGTTTGTATCACTGCCGAAGGTTCAACCTATTACAAGCTGAAAGGTATGAAAGATGAAATTGAGAGATATCTGCAGGACTGGCTGAGAGATAAACGCGGGATATTTACAAAAGTGATCCAGGTGGAACATGCGGTCATAAAAGGCGCTGCAATTGCAGGGCTATTCAATGGATATAAGATTTGAGATTTTTATTGGTTTTTAC
>JAQTSP010000140.1 GCA_028711205.1 Eubacteriales bacterium
TCAGGTTGATCTTTTGCGGAACAAACCCGATCTTCTGCCGAAGTACCGCCTGCGGATACTCGCGCACATCGACACCGTCAACCAGCCCCTGACCATCGCTCGTGTCATAGAACCGCGGTATCAGCTTGACAAGTGTCGATTTGCCGGAACCCGTGCCGCCGATGATCGCTGTGATCTCGCCGGGTTTTGCCGTCAGCGAGATGTTTTTTATCGCCGCTTCCTGGGCGCCGTGATAATAGAAGCTGACGTTTCTGAATTCGACATACCCTTTGCGCAGCGTATCCGGCGTTTTATTGGCCGTGTCGACAATGCTTGGCGGCATATCGAGTATTTGGTTGATGCGCTCAGCGGACGCCGATGCCCTTGGCAGCATGACGAACAGCATGGTCGCCATGATGAGCGCGAACATCACCTGCATCACGTATTGCTGAAAAGCCATCAGGTCGCCCACCTGTATTTCGCCGGAGTTGACGCGAAGGCCGCCGAACCATATCACCGCGACGGTCGCCAGGTTAAGCGCGAGCATGATAGACGGCATCAGCGCGCCCATCCAGCGGTATGCCGTGATCGACGTGTCCGTCAAGTCTTTGTTGACATTATCAAAACGTTTTTGCTCGTAGCCTGCCTTGTTGAAAGCGCGTATGACGCGAATACCCGTCAGGCCTTCCCTTAAAACGAGGTTGACTTTGTCGATCTTTTTTTGCAGCGATTTAAAAAGCGGCATCGCTCTCATTGCGATAACCAGTATCACAAGAGACATGAACACGATGACGGCGACGATCAGCCATGAGAGTCCGGTGTCTTTACCCAGCGCCATGATGATGCCGCCGACACACATGATCGGCGCTGACAGCAGCATGGAGAGTATCATCACCATCACGTTTTGTATCTGCGTCACATCGTTTGTCGAGCGCGTAATCAGCGATGCGGTGCCGATTTTATCGAACTCGTCGAGTGAATAGCTCTCGACTTTACGGAAAATATCGCCGCGCAGGTCCCGCGCGAAACCGACAGCCGTTTTTGACGAGTACAGCCGCGCTATGACCGTACAGACGGTGACGATCAACGCAAAGCCAAGCATGATGAGGCCTGTTTGGATGATCAGCGCAATGTCTTTTTTGACCACGCCCTTGTCGACGATATCGGACATCAGGTTGGGCAGATATAGCTGGCTTATCGACTGTACCGTTGTCAGCAGGACAACGAGCAGCGCCGGCCATTTGTAAGGTTTTAAATATCTCAAAAGCTTCTTCATACGGGTTCCTTTCTGTTTGAAAATCTATTTATTTTGCTTTGATGGAAGAAATCACTGTTTTTAACATCCACGCAAAGTATTCCCCATCTTTTTCTTTATGATGCTGCAAAAAAATCTCTCTCATAAAATATCCGGTGATGTTGGTGACAAAAAACTTGATCGCCATTTTTGGCTCGGCATTGATCTTTCCCATCTTTTTCATCGTCGTAAAGTATGCCAATAAGTTGTTTTCGGCACAGCGCTCATTTTTTTGGACATGCAGCTCGGGCGCCGACCCTCTTATTTTATCACGCATGATCATTTTAAGCATCGGCATATTCTGCTTGTATGTTTCCATGATGTTATGTGCAATGTGTGTCAGGTCATGCTCAAGGTCATACGTCGCTCCGTTTTTAAGGTATTCATCAATCACATATGGATGGATACAGCCGTGCACCGTTTCCTCAAAAAGATTGCGTTTTGTATTAAAATGCCGAAACAGCGTCACTTCGCTGACGTCGGCATTCATGGCGATCTCTTTTGTTGTGGCCGCGGCGAACCCTTTTTTTTCAAAGAGCTCTTTTGCCGCCGTGATGATGTGTTGATGCGTATCCTTCATTGTTTTTCTCCGACTACGCCCTTAAAAACCTCTGGTTTTTCGGGGACCTCATAAAAATATAAGCACAAAATGCAAGTGCTTACTTACATTACAACATGCCGCAACAGTTGTCAACGGATGTTAGCGTGATGTTTACAGTTTATTAATTTTTCTATGGCATAATATATGCCGGGAGACGCGCTTTTTGTTGCGCGATTAATTCGAAGGAACTATAATAAAATCATGAAAAAAGTTACATTTGCAGCACTGGCCGTGATTTGTTTTTTGACACTATTTTCGGCATGCGGCACGTCCAATGAGCAGACCAGCGAAAGCTATGCGCTCGATACGGTCTGCACGCAGTCGGTATACGGAAGCCGAGCCGCCGACGCGGTCGACGCGGTCAACGCGATGCTCTGGGACGTGACCAATACGATGTCGATATATGAAGGCTCATACATCTATGAGATCAACGCCGCGGCGCCGGATCCGGTTGAAGTCACCGGGGAAGTGGCGGCGCTTTTGCAGGCGGCGCTGGAAATAGCCCGCGAGACGGACGGCGCGTTTGACCCGGCCATCGGCGCCATATCGACACTGTGGGACATCAGCGGGACCCCAAGGGTGCCGGACGCGGCCGAGATCACGGAAGCGCTGGCGCTTGTGGATTATACCGGCGTGACGGTCGACGGCACGTCGGTGTCGCTGCAAAAGAGCGGCATGATGATCGATCTTGGCGGTATCGCGAAAGGATACGCGGCCGACCTTGCGGCGGAGATCTATGAAGAGTACGGTGTCACGAGCGCGCTGCTCAATCTTGGCGGCAATATCTATGTATACGGGACAAAGACGGATGGCGGCGACTACCGTATCGGCCTTCGCGACCCGTTCGGCGGCGCGGGCGAATACGCGGCGGTGGTAAGCGTCAGCGACACATCGGTCGTGACGTCGGGTGTGTACGAGCGGTATTTTGAAAGCGGCGGCGAAACGTATCACCACATATTCGATCCGGAAACGGGGTATCCGGCGGACAACGGGCTTGTTGCTGTTACGGTGATATGTGCGAGCAGCACGCGGGCGGACGCGCTCTCAACGGCGTTTTTTGTGATGGGGCTTGACAAGGGACTGGCGCTTGCAAACACGATGGATGATGTCGAGGCGGTGTTTTTTACAAGCGGCCGGGATATCTATGTGACCGGCGGATTAAACGAAAGTATTGAGATAACCAATGAAGCGTATACTCTGCAAAGCTGACATCGCGCTTTTTATAATTATTGTTGTGATCGCGGTGGCCGGCATCGTATGGATGTCGGGCGCGGGTAGCGCAAAAACGGCGATTATCCGTGTCGACGGAGAGGTGTATCAACAAGTGAGCCTGAGCGTCGACCAGACGATCGTCATCGGCGACGTGCGCATCGAGGTCAAGGCCGGCGCGGTCGCGTTTGTAGAATCGGACTGCCCGACACAGGCCTGTGTCAAAACGGGATGGCTGAGTGCGCCCGGCGCAAGCGCGGCGTGCCTGCCCAACAGGATCTCGATCACGGTGACGGGCGATAGCGGGGTGGATGCCGTTGCGGAGTAGTATGACTACAAAACAGATCACGCTGCTTGCCGCGCTGCTCGCGATGTCGCTTGTGCTGTCCGTCGTCGAGAGTATGCTGGGCGCGCTGATCCCCGTGCCCATACCCGGGGTCAAGCTTGGGCTTGCCAACATCATCGCGATGTTCATACTGTGCTATTTCTCGCTGCCGTCGGCGCTGGCCGTCGGCTTACTCAGGACGTTTCTCACGTCGCTGTTCACGGGCGGCATCGGTATGTTTCTTTATTCAGCGCCCGGCGCGGTTTTAAGCGTACTGGTGATGTATGCCGCGATGAGATATCTAAAAAGACTCTCGATCGTCGGCATATCGATGCTGGGGGCGTGTGCGCACAATGTGATGCAGGTATGCGTTGCCGTGCTTGTGACAGGAGAAGCCCATCTTTTTTACTACGCGTTTGTACTGCTGATCGTCGGTGCGGTATCGGGTACGATCACCGGCGTTGTGGCGGCTGTGACTTTTATCAAAGCGTCAAGGGCGCTGAATATACTGGCGCGGCATGACGCAAAATATGTTCTAAGCGGAGGCATGTGATGTATTTATCGTATTTATATCTTGACTGGACGATGCTGCTGATTATCCCCGGAATCATCGTCGCGATATGGGCGCAGTCAAAGGTGAGAAAAGCCTATAACACATATTCAAAAATGTCTGTCATGAGCGGGGTTTCGGGCAGTGAGGTGGCCGGCCGCATACTCCGGAGCAACGGCATCCGCGACGTGCAGGTGATGGCGACGAAAGGCGTACTTTCGGATAACTATAATCCGCGCAAAAAGACGCTGAATCTTTCTGAAGCGAATTATTCGGGACGCTCTATCGCCGCGGTCGCGGTGGCCGCGCACGAGTCGGGCCACGCGCTGCAGCACGATGAAGGGTATGCCGCGCTTCAGATAAGGAGCCTGATCGCGCCGGTCGTCAGCGCCGCGTCGTATCTTCTGTGGCCGATACTCATACTCGGCATACTGGCCGGGTTTGCACAGCAGGCCATCGATATCGTGGTCTATATTTTCCTTGCTATATTTGTTTTTCAGCTGATCACGCTGCCTGTCGAGTACAACGCGTCAAGGCGGGCGCTCGCGGCACTTGAATCAGAGAATGTTTTGAGCGATGACGAGATCTACGGCGCGAAAAAGATGCTGGGCGCCGCGGCGCTGACGTATGTGGCGGCAACGCTTGTCGCGCTGCTCAACGTCATACGCTTTATGGCGTTATCCCGCCGCCGATGAGGTATATTTTTTAAAAATACTTGCAAACACGGTGAAATAAATCCTATTTTCTTGTTTTTGCTATTGTATCTCGGCATTTTACACACTATAATGGTAAACGGATTGGGTATGCGATAAGCAGTTATCGATAAAGTGATATCAATATTATAAGCAATACGGCAGATGCTGTAGAACTATTATAATTTATATTAGGAGGAATCGTATGAACAAGGTAGAAAGGCTGTCAATAAACACCGTGCGTGTATTGGCTGCGGAAGGTGTTGAGAAGGCAAACAGCGGGCATCCGGGGCTGCCGCTTGGCGCTGCGCCCATGACGTATGCGCTCTGGGCAAATCATCTGAAGCACAATCCAAAGAACCCGTCGTGGGCGGACAGAGACAGGTTTGTGCTCTCGGCAGGGCACGGGTCGATGCTGCTGTATGCGATGCTTCATATTTTCGGGTACGGCGTATCGCTCGAAGATATAAAGAACTTCAGGCAGTTTGGGTCAAAAACAGCGGGGCATCCCGAGTACGGCCACGCGCCGGGGATCGAGACGACAACCGGCCCGCTTGGGCAGGGCGTCGCGAACGCTGTGGGTATGGCCATGGCCGAGGCGCATCTTGCGGCGATGTTCAACAAAGACGGATACAACGTGGTGGATCACTATACATACGTGCTGACGGGCGACGGATGCCTGATGGAAGGCGTTTCGTCAGAAGCCAGCTCTCTTGCGGGTACGCAAAAGCTTGGCAAGCTCATCATGCTCTATGACCGCAACAAGATCACGATCGAAGGCGAGATCGATTTCGCGTTTGACGAGGACGTCGCAAAAAGATATGAAGCGTACGGCTGGCAGGTGCTTCGCGTCGCGGACGGCAACGAGGATATCGACAGCATATCGAAGGCGATCGCTGCCGCGAAAGCCGAGACGGGGAAACCGTCGCTGATCATCATCAACACACAGATTGGATACGGATGCCCGGCGGTTCAGGGCAGCGCTTCGTGCCACGGCGCACCGCTTGGCGCGGACAATGTGGCGGCGCTGAAACAAACGCTTGGATGGGATTACAGCGAAAGCTTTTATGTGCCGGATGAAGTCAAGGCACAAGCGGCCGAGCGTCAGAAGAGCTATGACGCGGCGGAACAAAAATGGAACGCGATGTTTGCCAAATACCGCGCGGCATATCCGGACATGGCTGTGTTGTGGGATCAGTGCTTTGGCAAGATCGACCAAAGCATACTGGCCGACAAGGCGCTGTACCAGTTTGACAAGGCGATGGCGACAAGGGCATCTTCGGGCATTATGTTAAACAGGCTTGCGGAACGGCTGCCCGGCCTTTTCGGTGGCAGCGCGGACTTAGGCCCCTCCAATAAATCGGTGCTCAGCAAAAAAACGTATTTTTCATCCGGCGACAGGCTGGGGCAGAATATACACTACGGCATCAGGGAGTTTGCGATGGCGGCTATCGCGAACGGCCAGGCGCTGCACGGCGGCATCGTGCCGTATGTCGCGACATTCTTCATATTCACCGATTACCTGAAAAACGCGGTGCGTATGTCCGCGCTGATGGGGCTGCCGGTGATCTACGTGATGACGCACGACAGCATCGGCGTTGGCGAAGACGGTCCGACGCACCAGCCGATCGAACAGCTCGCGTGCATGAGCGCGACGCCCAATACGCACATGTGGCGTCCTGCCGATTCAAGGGAAACGGCGGCGGCGTACATATCGGCGCTTGGGGCAAGCGCGGCGTCGGTGATCGCGCTCTCGAGGCAGGACCTGCCGTTATATGAAGGAACGGGCGAAGCGGCCCTTCGTGGCGCGTATGTTTTGAAAGACTTCGGCAGCAACCCCGAGGTCATACTGATTGGCACGGGCAGCGAAGTTGAACTGTGCATGGGCGCGGGGCAGAAGCTTTCCCGGCAGGGCATCAGCGCCAGAGTCGTGTCGATGCCGTGCATGGACGTTTTTGAGGAGCAGAGCGAGGAATACAAACAAAGCGTTCTTCCCAATGCGTTGGACAAGCGCGTTGTTGTCGAGGCCGCTACGTCGTTCGGATGGGCGAAATACGCGGGATGCAAAGGTGAGATCATCGCGCTCGATCATTTCGGCGCGTCGGCGCCCGCGAAAAAGCTGTTTGAAGAATACGGGCTCACCGTAGATAACGTGGTCGCAAAGGCCAAAGCGGTACTGGGCAAATAATGAGGCAGATAGAAAGAGGCTCGATCTCGAGCCTCTTTCTAATATATTCTGTAATTTATCAATTGGAGACCGGGCGCTGGCAAGACGGTGCGTTTTTTGGCGTCGTGCCGTTCTTG
>JAQTSP010000141.1 GCA_028711205.1 Eubacteriales bacterium
CGCCGCCGAAAGCGCTAAAATACCGGCCGCAGCTTTCAAAATTATCCCCCGGTTATCGCTGTTTTGGTTTTCCCCTTTATCCATATCAAACCAGCCTCGCTTAAGAATACTAGCAATGTCAATATCAGTTAAATTGTATCATAAACCGGCTTATGATGCAAACATCAATTCGCCTCGGGCGCATAAAAAAATGCCGGCGTTACCGGCGTATTATGTTATATATGGTCTTATGACTTTTTTTTCCTTGGCCGGATGGCCATCTCCCTGAGCGTCACGCCGTTGACATGCACCTTGACGATATAGTGTTTGTCCGCGGCGAGCGGGCCGAATATAAATTCGCCGTCACTGTCCGTAAAAGTATGGGAAACGGGCTCTTGTTTTTCTGCCTCGTACAAAAAAAGGCGCACAACGGCATCTTTGACTTTATTGCCTTCCATGTCGTATACTGTTCCGTGAACGATGCTTCTTAGCTCTTCCGGTATCGTGACGATCGCTTCTATCCTCTCGTTTTTTCCCGGTGTAAAAGCGAACTTCATCGGATATAGCGGCATTTAGAGTTCTCCCTCAAATATTTTTCGTATATTCACAATATATTCATAATTTTTCTGTTAAATGTGCGGGTTTTCAAGATATTTTATGGTAGAATACTTTTTAGAACAACTTAACCGTACCTTAAAAGCCGACGGCTTTTCGGAAGACCCGAAATAATATTTGGGAGCATTCATCATGTTTTTTGGTAAAAGAGAAAAAGAAATCGACATGGGCGGCTTTTCAAGCTCTAAATGCAGAATATGCAAAAAGGGCTATCGATACAAATTCGTAAAAACAACAACGTATCTCGTCGTATTTTTTATCAACCTCATACCCTTAAGCTCAAAATACGAAAGTATCTGCGACGAATGCGGCACAATAGAACCCGTTAACTTGAAAGCGGGCAGAAAGACCGCGCGCAGCGAATTTGCACGAAAAAACGCGAAACAAAACATACTGACCTTTTTGAAGATCACCGTATTTATATCGGTGCTGGCAGCCGCCGTGATACTGCCGTTGGTTTTGGTCAAAGCGCCAAAACCCGGCCCGCAATTTTACAAAGACCTTGTCAGCGAAGACGGCCTCTATAACATACTGGACAGCGAAGGAAACATACTGGCCACCGTCGCGGTCGAGGACGGCGTCAAAATCCTCAGCTTCTACGACGCCACAAGCGTGCTTGTCGGAGAAGACGGCGCAGACGGTACCTTCATCAAACACGAGTATTATTATGAAGTCTCGGACAATGAAACCGGGGAACTTCGCCTCGAACGCATCGCCGACGAACCGGGCATACTTGAAGACAAATATCATACAGTCATACGTGAGTATCATTATGATGCGGCCAACGATGCCCTCGGATACGCGAGGGGCATAGAAGACCTCTCAACGATCGAATACACATCAAACAAAGTGACCTATGGCTATATATACTATTTATCGGAAACAGATTATGAGAATTATATCGATGTGCTGTATCTTGAGAACGGGACTCAGCTTAGAGCCACGTTTATTCCGCTGCTGCCGGGCGGAGAATGTAACCGCATCATCTCGTTCTCTGTCGAAATCATTGAAAACGGGCGTACTGTCGATCAGACCATCTATGAGTTCGATGACGATACGATCGAACTCGCATACTCTGCCGGCATATCGGCCAAGAGCAGTGCGGACGATATACTTGACTTTGTCGAAAACAACACGCCAAACGCGGTCACATTGACTTGCGCGTATTATAAAAATACAAAGGTCGTCACATCGATCAGCGCATCACAGTATGGCAGTACTGACGCGGCTGAAACACAGCGCTTTGACGTGACCGAAAAAAACGGCTATTATATCCAGCGGGCGGCAGAATAACCGGGATACCCGAAAGAAAAGGCGTACTGCGATAAACAGTACGCCTTTGTTTTGTTTGTTATTCGCCTTCCGGATAGTAGATGTTGGCGTTAGACACATAATAAGTCACGCCTGCGCTGTAATCATAGAGCGCAAGACGCTCAACAAGATAGCCGTTATAATCGATATAATAAACATAATAGCACTCGTAATTGACGCCGCCGTAATCATAGTCACCGGAATAAATATATACGGTATCCCAGGTTACAGAATAGTCGGATGTTGCCTCGTTGAGGATTTCCAACGTATATGGATCCGACGCGACCCAATAAGCCGTATAGTCCGAATAGAATATCAGCTTGTCCATTGTGTCCACCGTGATATCATAGAGATACGCGTCATCAACAGCCATATCCACTGCCTGTTCGTCCGTATACCAGTACGTCCATATCCAACTTGTAAGCTCTGACTCAAACTCAGCCTGAGATGACCACGCCATCGATGTGTGGTCAGGATAATCATCACCCGGGGTATCATAATTTATTGTGAACACATCGTAGTTCGATATCTCTATAAACGTATCGGTATCCACGTCGTACAGCGTCAGAGCGGTCACAAGCTCTCCGTATGTATCGATAAAAGCGATAATGACAGCCTCGTACATCACGCCGTCATATTCGGCCTCGTTTCCGATCTCCATACAGGCAACGTATGTACCATTGTATGGTTGTACCCAATGATATATGCTGTCTTCATATAAAATTGAATAATCATCCGGATCAAGCATCATTGTCGTCACTAAATACTCATCGTCAAAATATAGTGCGGGAAGGCCGTCCAAACTGTCCGTATCGCCGATATCCGCATAACCGCCGTTGAACGACGTCGCGTTCGGGTTGCCTTCCGCCCGATCAAACATCCACGTGATATATGTCAGATCCCACATAAAATCTTCCTCGCTGGCATAAGCATACCCTGTGTGCTCCACGTCGGTGTATTTTGACTGAACAAACTCATACCCGGGGAGGTCAAGCGCCGGGCTATCCTGCGAGTCCGCAGATGCCGTGACAGCCGTTGCTGCCTCCGAGCCGATAAAAGAAGACTCAAGCAGCGCTTCGTATACGTCGTCAAACTCTTTTGGATCCGCTTTGGGCGAAAAATAGCTCAGCCCCACAAAAGCAAGCGCCGCGGCAGCAAGCACCGACAGTATGATCACAGCCACGATCAGCCCGGTGTTCTTAGGTTTTGGCATGACCGCCGCGCCGTATGCGGGTGGCGGTGCATATGCCTGCGCCGGCGGTGTATACGGTTGTGCCGGCGGTGTATACGGTTGTGCCGTCTGTCCGCTTTGGGCCTGCTGCGGCGGGTTAACCGCCTCTTCTATAACATGTGCACCGCATTCGGCGCAAAATGCTGAATCTTCGGGGATCTGTGCCCCGCAATTTTTACAAAACATGGCTCATTCCTTCCTTCGCTAATTATAATAATACAGTATGCCGGTAGCGTCCGGCCGCAAAATAACGTATTGATCGAGGATCCGGCTGCCATAGCTTGCAGCAATGAGGTCCACAGAAACGCCAGCCTCGTCAGAAATATAATCCGAAAACTCCGACGCGTCTGTGAATACGTCCGCCTCGGGTTCTTCGTCGATATCATCAAACGTAATGACCAGAAGGCCGCCGTCATCCTGAAGTTCATCCATGTTGCCCGTATCCATCACAACGCCGTCGCCGCTCTGGCTGTCGATCACAGTGACCTCCGACCCGACCCCGCCGCTATAGAACAGCACCGCGTCGTCCGCGCCGAGGTACAGCGTGTCGTCATCGATCACGATATCGACGCCGATAAACGCCGTGTTGATGCCGTCAAGCGTCTTGATTCCGGCGAAAGACATCGCTTTATCACCGACCACGATCGCCGCGTTATCCGCGTCTGATAACGTATCCGCGGCGTCATCCAGCGCATCCTCAATGTCATTCTCGTCACTAAACTGGTTGATTGCACGGTTGAGCGCCGTCAGCGCCTGCTTCGCGATTGCGGCATCCTCTTTCATCGCGGCCATAAATTCGTCGGCGCTTTGCCTGGCGCCGTCGGTATAGCCACCCGCGTAAGACTTGCCCGCGTCGGTATCAAGCCCTTCTATATCATCCGCGGCGTAAGCCGTCCGGCAAAGAGACAGGTCGATATCAGCACCCGCCAGAAAATCAAAAACACCGCCCTGTATCGCGCTGCATGCGCCGATCGCGATATCAAGATCCTCTTTAAAATCGTTATACGATGAGTACGAATCGGCTTCGTTCACCACTTTGTCCGTGTAATATGCCGCGGTCACATAGTTCCTCGCGACCGATCCTACGTCATCCTGGCCTGGCATGAGTAAAAAATATGCCGCCGCACATGCCGTAATCACAACGGCAAGCACGATGCACAGCACGATAAGGCCTGTCGGCTTTTTTCTGTTCAGCACAGTACCGCAACCAGCGCATACATTGCCGTTCACCTGACCCCCACAATTTGGGCAAACCATAAAAATCACCTCCAATAATTATAACAACTTTATTTTATATTATAAATATAGACAATGCAAACAATAATATATATCGCAATATTTCTATATGTGTGTTAAAATATGAGTCATTTATTGGGGGCGCGTGGCAACTTATTTTTATGGAGGCGCGCATATGAAAAAAAAGAGACGGCTGATCATCCTGGGGATCATCGCGGCGGCGCTGTTCGTCATCGCTCTCTTCGCATATTTCATGATCAATTCAATTGTCATCAATGACACGGATCAGTACATTTATGATATTGGCAGTATTGACAGCCTTGAAAAAGCGGACTGCGTGCTTGTGCCGGGAGCCCTGGTCTACGATGACGAGAGCCTGTCGCTGATATTAAAAGACAGGGTCGACTACGCGATCGCGATCTACGAGGCGGGCAAGGCGGGCAAGCTGCTGTTCTCGGGCGACCACGGCCAGACGGATTACGACGAGGTCAACGCGATGATGGACTACGCGATAGCGCAGGGCGTGCCGGAGGAAGACATATTCCTCGACCACGCGGGGTTCTCGACCTACGAAAGCCTCTACCGCGCGCGGGATATATTTTGTGTGTCAGACGTGATCATCGTCACGCAGGCGTTTCATCTCCCGCGCGCCGTGTATGTCGCGCGGGCGCTCGGCCTCGATGCCGCCGGCGTGAACTCCGACCCGAGGGAATACGCTAACGCCACATATGACGCGGTCAGGGAAAGCCTTGCGCGCGTCAAAGATTTTTTCTATGTGAATGTCTTTTTGCCGGAGCCGACATATCTCGGCGATACGATACCGATATACGGCAGCAGCGATGAGACGCATGATAAAGGCTAGCTTTTCATTAAAAACCGCCTGATGTGGTTGTAATAATATGCCGTCACTTTTGTGAACAGATAATCATATACCACAAAAGCGAGCTCTGCCAGCACCACAAGAAGCCAGAAAGCGATGCCGGTCCCAAGCACATCTTCCATAAGAACCTCTTTGGCGAGAAAATACATCACCACGAGCGCGAGATTGTAATATAAAAGCTTCATAATATAACGGACGATCTTGTCTTTGACAAGCGTCTCGATATAATATTTTCCGATGCCGTAGTGCCCGAAAAACACGACGTACGGAACAACGCGCAATATATTCGGCATCAGCAGCAGGGACAGCAGAGAATCGGCGGCAAACATCAAAAAGGCAAGACCGATCTCTTCTTCGAGCACGAGCCCCATTACAAAAACCGAGCTTAAAAAATACATCGCGACGCGCATCGTCGGTAGTACGGATGCAAGGTACAAAAACAGCAGCGACATCGACATGAACATCGCGGCAAGGCTCACTCTGTGCGCGCTGCGCTTAAACCGTGCCATAAACATTCCTCCAAAACAGTTTATTGAGGTCTTTCAAGGCCGCTCAGCAGCAGGGTATGCAGTCGCCGCCCATGCATTCGCAGCAGCAGTCCGCGCAAAGCAGCCCGCTGCAGATGTTGCACATATCCGTGCCGCCGCCCTGTGCTCCTGCATATGTCTGGCCGTATCCCGAGGCACTCCTGTTGACGGTGTTAAAGGCGTTCGCGTATTCGGCATTGCCGGGATCCATGCTGTTTGCCGTCGCGAAATGCTGCCTTGCGCCGTCGTACCATCCTTTTCGGAGCAGCACCATGCCTTTTAAGTAATGCCACTCCGCGTTTCTGTTGCTGACCGCGTCAAGCATCGCGTCCGCCCGGGTCAGATCGCCCATCTGTATCGCACGGCGGATGTCCGCAAACTGCGACGAACCGGAATATGACCCGTATGACGACGCGCCTGTATAGCCCGATCCGGCGCCTCTCGTGCCCGACTGGCGCTCTTTTTGTATTGTATCGTACGCCTCGTTGATCTGCTTTAACTTCTCGCCCGCAAGATCTTCAAGATCATGTCCTTTGTACCTGTCAGGATGATATTTTTTTGCGAGGCTCCGGTATGCTGTTTTTATCTCCGCATCCGTCGCGGACCGGCTGACCCCCAAAACTTTATACGGATCCATCCACTTCCCCCTTCAATATGTCTTGTGTTTTTTTTGCAAGCCCGAGATACATGATGTTGTCTATGAGCGGCTTGTCTCTTTTGATATCCAGCAGTTCATACGCCTTGCACGCTTCGGCCAGCGAATAGTTCATATTGAACGATGCTTCTTCGCGTATGCTGTCTTTCAGGCCCGCCATGCTGCAATATTTCCTCTGCAAAAACACATTGTAGCTTCCTGTCTTTTGATCTTTTTCAAGGTCGTCCACGGCGTCCGCGATATATATCCAGCGCCCGAGGTTATACCCCAGATGCCAGAGCGCCTTCTTGGCCGCGTCGTCCAAAAATCCAAACGGCGCAAGAGAAAACACCGCTGCCAAAAGACGTGCAAATTCGCTCGATACCGCATCGATATCGGCACACCTTTGTGTTTTCAGTTCCCAAAGCGCCGCCAGCCTTTTCTCAAATTCCTGCGAGAGTTCCTGCTGATTACGGGCCGCGCGCCGGCGCACGCCGCCGTATATCCCCAGCAGCGCCC